>JAGHVP010000027.1 GCA_018064305.1 Candidatus Equibacterium intestinale
AGCCAGTATAGAGAAGAATACCGGCTTCCACCCAAGAGTATGCCTGCGGCCGGCCGAACGCTCCATAACAAGCACCGCAAACAATGTGAGAAGCGGATTGATGCATACAATGATAGAGACATTGGATGACTGGGTATACTCCAGCGCAGAGTTTTCCAGCAGGAAGTAGAGCGAGCCGCCGGTGATGCCGAGCAGCAGCATCAGCATCTCGTCTTTGAAAGAGTCGCAGAAAAGGCCTTTAAGCCCCGCGCCACTCTTTTTCAGATTGTGGAGAGATATTGGAAGGATGCAGAGATACGCTATCAAGAAGCGGATGGTCATAATCTCTGCGGGAGACATACCTCCGTTCAGCAGAATCTTGGAACTCACGAAGGTAGTGCCCCAGATCACTGCAATCACAACGGCCAGGATATGCCAGAACATATCTTTCATTCTCCGGTCAGATATGCGTATGCCTTGAGATATTTCTGATGGCGCATTTCATCTGCCTCGGTGATTTCCGGAAGGCGGCTCTGATCCATATTGTGGGTGAGGTCGGCCAGTTTCACCGCCCGCGCCACAGGATTTGCCTTTATGGGGAGGATATAGTCCATATACGGTACGCACTTGTCGTGGGTAAGCAGCTTCAGGGCGTCCATTGATTCTTCTGGGAATCCCTCTGCCTCAAGCATCTCGAAGGTCCAGTCTGTATCTTCCACCACATCATGCAGCAGCGCAGCTATTACTGCCTCTTCACCAGCCCCGTTGCGCGCAGCTTTGCGTGCCACAGTCAGAGGGTGCAGGAAGTATGGTCTGCCCGCCTTGTCGGTCTGTCCCTGATGGGCGGTGAAAGCAATTTCCGCTGCCCTGAGAATCTTTTCAGTCATATTTTATTCTGTTTTATAAAGTCCGGTACGGTCTAGAAGATGGTCGAGATTTGCCAGACCGTATGCAATCACAGCAGTGATGGTACTTGCATTCTGCTGGTTCTCTGGGATGCTCTTGTTGTAGAGGTCGCGCTCTGTGTGCCAGATTTCGTTGTAATCGAAATTGCTGCCTGTAGGGTCGCCCTGATCAAAAGATATGGTGGGGACTCCATTGACTGCGAAATGGGCATGGTCGGATCCATGTGCCTCTTTTGGGAGAGGGCGAGGATCTGCAGTCGACACCTTCACCTCAAAAGGAAGTACGCCTTCCAGAGGAGCCGACACCGCGCACCAATCATCGTACATTGCCTGAGGCACTGTTGCGCCAACCGGCACCGTAGGCCCGCCGTCGCGGTTGAAATAGTTCGACACCTTGGGCATCTCATCCTTCATGCCCTCCACAAAATATTTCGAACCAAGAAGACCGAACTCCTCACCAGCCCAGAGGCACAGGAGGATGGTGCGTTTCGGCCTTGCACCTGCCTGCGCCAGCAGACGCGCCACCTCCAGCGTAACACTTGCCCCAGAGCCGCAGTCAACGCCTCCTGTAGCCACATCAAAACAATCGAGATGTCCGCCCACAATCACATATTCGTCGGGAAACTCGGTGCCTTCTATCTTCGCTATCACATTATGATACTTCACAGGTCCTAGGCGGAAATGGTTGCGGATGTCGAACTCCAGCTGGAAATACTCCCTGCGGCCGACCATCTCCTCTATAACCTTGTACTGGGCTTCGTCAAGCTTTATGTCGGGCACAGTGGGCAGAGTCTCGAATGTCATCTGCCATACACGACTGTCATATAGTGTTGTAATGGGTACTTTTGTCGACTGAATGATTCCCAAGATGCCGGCATCCACCATCTCCCTGTAGAAAAGCGCAGGCACGTATTTCGGTTTGATTTTGGGAATCAGCGCTGCCTTCAGGGCATCTGTTTCCTTAAGGAGCTTTGCTTTCTTACGTTCGCTCTTTTCCTTTGAATATGCTGCAGCAAGCTCCTGCATCCTGCGTTCGGTCTCACGGTTCTTGATCCGGTTGCTGCTGTTCACCTGCCTGATGCTGTCGTTGTATGCAAGGACAGATGCGCGGAGCGAGTCTCCGGCAGGTGTATAATCTATCGGCCATCCGCCACTCTCCCCTCCTATCAGCACCCAGGCTCCCTTGAGTGTGCCTTTTATCTTTTCAAACTCTTCGCGCGAGCGGGGCTCCTTAACCACGTGGCCGCGCTGCAATCCTTTCGTGCCTGCTGTGTATGAAGGAGTTGTAAAATGAAGCGTCATATTGGAGCCGCCTATCATCCTTCCGAACCACGGGCCGCGGTTGAACCCCACGGGAAGCGAGCCGCACTCCTGCTGCCACACCTCCAGCCCCCAGCTTTTCATGATGTATTCGCACCAGTCCGCTGCATCTCCGTATGCTGCAGACCCCAGGATTCTGCCGCCGAACCTGTTGCACAGCACATCCAGATGATCCATGGTACGGTTGTTCACCATACCTTCCCTGAGGATGGACTGAACTGCCTGATCCTGTTCCTGGGCATTAATTGTCTGGAACGAAGCTGCCAGCAGAACAGCCAGCAGCAATGATTTCTTTTTCATGATGGTTATTTTTTCTTATGGATGGAAATGACGGTGTGAAGGTCGCAGCGCTGCAGCACCTCCACCATTCTTTCTTCAGGAACAGCCACGCAGCCGCCCGTATAGGGCTTTGTGCCGATGCAGTGGAAAAATATGAGGGAGCCCATTCCGCGTTCGCACTTTTCATTGTAAGATGTAACTATGGAATAGTGATATGCCGGTGCGATGTGAGCGAGATGCTCACCCTTGCATTGATGGCCTGTTTCTGAAGCCTTTATGATGGTATTGTAATACTCGCAGTCTTCGTCGCAGCCCCACCAGTCGTCATCAACCTTTACATACGGGATTGAAGTGCCGGGATTGTCCTTAATGCCGAAAGCAGAAACCACCCTGATGTCGCCTTCGGGAGTCTTGCCGTCGCCTTCGCGCTTGGTGCCTTCGGGAAAAGCCAGGCCGTTGCGGCCGATATATCCGTCAGTCTCGAATATTTCCCGCCATCTTCCCTTCTCATTCTTCTGATAAAGTGTAACAACGGCATTGCTGCCACCCGTGCACTCAACATATATCAGGCTCTGCACGTCAGTTGCTGAAGAATAGTGCTTCAGCGTGTCGTGAAGGCAGTCCTTGCGGCAGAAGCTGCAGAACAGCAGGAAAGCACATACGGAAAAGGCTGAGAGAATAAGGAATCGTTTCATAATTGCAGTTTCCACAAAAGTAAAAAATAATGCGTACATTTGGTTCAAATATATTCCAGACCATGAAGAGACTTTTCACCACCATTCTGATTCTTTCACTGGCATTCAGCCAGGCATTTGCAGGCAATCATCTTAAATTCGGGAAGGACGGCAAGTTCAAGATACTGCAGCTCACCGACATACATTACATCTGGAACGACAGCCGCTGCAACGGTGTGCTGGAGTCCATCAAGGAGATGATAGAGGCAGAAGAGCCAGACCTTGTTGTGGTTACCGGCGACCTTATCTACGGTGATCCGGGTAAAGAGTCCATGGAATGTGTACTTGATATGCTTAATTCATGTGGTGTGCCTTTCGCCGTCACATGGGGCAACCACGACGACGAGCACGGCCTCAGCCGTGCCGAACTGCTGGAACTGGCGCAGGGATACAAACATAATGTAAGCTCAACCACCGGAGGGATCCACGGAGTGACCAACTATTGTCTTGAGATTGCATCTTCAAAATCTAAGAAACCGGCAGAGATTGTGTGGATCTTCGACTCCAACTCTTACTGCCCTATGGAGAATGTGAAAGGTTACGACTGGATTCATAACGACCAGATACAGTGGTATAGAAACACATCTGCTGAATACACCGCAGCAAACGGCGGGGAGCCAGTACCTTCTGTGGCGTTCTTCCATATCCCGCTTCTTGAATATGAATCTGCCATCATAAAGAAAGGTGCCAGGTTCACCGGCACAAAGGCCGAGGACGGCGGATTCCCGCGCATCAATTCCGGTCTGTTCGTGTCGTTCCAGGAAATGGGCGATGTAAAGGCTGTGTTCGCAGGCCACGACCACAACAACGACTTCATCGCGAACTACTATGGAATCGCCCTCGCCTACGGCCGCTATAGCGGAGGTGACACGGTCTACAACGACATCAAGCCAAACGGCTGCCGTGTGATCGAACTCACCGAAGGCTCCGACTCGTTCCGCACCTACATCCGCATCCGCGGCGGCGCCATCCTCCACGACGTCATCTTCCCTGACTTCCTGCTCTTCAAGGGCGAGAACTAACGAAGTGCCCGCGGGCCTGCCGCCGGCCGGGGGGTCGCATGATTTTCGACCGTTATGGGGCCACGTCCAGGGACTAGCTGTCGAAATCCCGGAAAAACGTTGCCAGTCCTTAGATA
>JAGHVP010000251.1 GCA_018064305.1 Candidatus Equibacterium intestinale
TTTATATACGGATAATGTATGACAAAAGTACAAAAAAATACTCTATATTTGTCTTGATGGACGAACTCGATTACATAATCGACCTTTTTGACGACGCCGATGCCTCAGTCGCCTCGGCTGTAGACAGATTCTTTGTAGAAAAGGGCTCCGCGGCCGTTTCGGCGCTGAACGCCCGCTGGCGCAACGAGCTGGCCCCCGTGCGGAAAGAGCAGCTTGCCGGAATCCTGTCAAGGCAGACCGGGCAGTTCGTGCTGCGCCGCCTGTCTGAGATCTGCGCCCAGTCGGAGCAGGGGCAGGAATGTTCCCTGCTGGAGGCCGGATATCTGCTGAGTGCACTGTTCAACCCTGCTGTCAGCCGTGAAGAATACAACGCCGCCGTGATGCCGGCCGTGATTGCAGTGATGGCAGAGACTTCAGACGACAAGACCGCAGTGGAGAACCTGGGCATTCTGAACCATATCTTCTACAAGAGGTACGGGTTCACTGCCACAGACCCTTTCGGCATGACAGAAGACAACACCCTCATAATGAATGTCCTCAGCGGGAGGAAAGGCAATCCGATAGCCCTTTCCATGGTCTATTTCATAATAGCTCAGGGGGCCGGGCTGCCGATATACCCGCTATGTTTCAAGGGAGGGTTCGTACCGGTTTATGAGGAGGACGGCCGGATACTGTTCAACATCAACGTGTTCCATCAGGGAGAGGCCTTCTTTGAAAACAAGATATCCGGCATGGTCAAGACACAGGCTGCCGCAATGGGCCTGGACATCGACATAGGCGAACCCGAAGTGAAGAAAGACCACTCCATAATAGTGATGTATCTCGAATACGTGCAGATGCTCTATGCAAACGGAGGCGGCCGCACGGTGCAGCTGCTGATAGACGATGCCATAGCCGCGCTCGGTTCCGAGCGTTTCCTCGCCCCCGAGCAGGACGAAGACGAGTGGTAGTGCGCCATGATTCTGCACACCTCTGCTTTTATCTTTGTATCATTATGAATACAATCGTATATATTTCCCTGAGTGTGCTGGCAGTAGTGCTGGCAGTGATAGTTACAGCCCTGATTGCAAGAAACAATGCCCTGAAGATGTCCGTGAGGATGTGGAAAGAGCAGAACGAAGTGGTGCAGCAGCAGTTCAGCGCCCTTGCCGGTGATGTCCTGGAGAAAAAGAGCGAAGCCCTGGAGAAAAAATCCGAGGCGCTGCAGAAAGAAAACCGCGAAAAGATGGACTCGGTGCTCACTCCGCTGGGCGACGCACTGAAACAGATGAACGAAGCGGTGGTGAAGTCGCGCGAACAGAACGCCTCAGACCGCGCCACCCTTGCAAAGGCCATAGAAGATGTGCTTGCATCATCGCGCACCCTTGGCGAAGAGGCAGGCAGGCTGGCCGACGCACTCACAAACAAAAGTGAGGTCCAGGGCATCTGGGGAGAGTACATCCTTCAGGAAATCCTTGAGAGCCAGGGTCTTGAAGAGCACAAGCACTACGACCTGCAGAAAACCCTGCGCGACGGCGAGGGCAAGATTGTGCTTGGCGACGAATCCATGAAGAAGATGCGTCCCGACGCCATCCTCTATTATCCCGACAACAAATGCGTGATTGTAGACAGCAAAGTATCGCTCACAGCCTTTCTGGACTACTGCAACGCCGACAACGAAGATGCGCGGGCGGCGGCACGCAAGGCCCACCTCATCAGCGTCCGCGGCCATGTGAAGGAACTGGCCGACAAGAACTACTCTGCATATGTCAAGGAGCCATACGAGAGCCTCCCCTACGTGATAATGTTCATGCCGAACGAATCGGCACTGCAGCTTGCACTTGCCGAAGACACCTCACTCTGGCGCGACGCCTTCCAGCGCGGCGTTTTCATCACCTCGGAAAACAATCTGATAGCCGCACTCAGAATGATAGAGCTTGCGTGGACCCAGTCGGTACGGGCCGCGAACCAGCAGAAAATCTTCGATACCGCCCAGATGCTGCTTGACCGTGTTGCAGCATTCTGGCAGATCATGACAGAAATGGGAACCCAGCTGGACAAGGCAGAGGATTCCTACAAACGGGCATGTGACAAGCTGCGCGACGGCCGCCAGAGCGTTGTGGGGGCCGCCACCAAGCTTGTAGAGCTGGGCGCGAAGGCCAGCCCCGGCAGGCAGTTGCCTGCAGAATCAGATTAAGCTGCGGTTTAGATCTCCTGCATCTGTGCGAACTGCTCTTCCATGCTTGTGAGAAGCTTGTACTGGGCATGTGTACGCACAAGGTTGTGGTCTGCGTATGCAGTCTTATAATAGGTGTCGCCGTTGATGTAGTCCATCAGGAAGCGGAGCACCTGCTCGTAGGTGATGTAGAGCCCGGAGAAAGGAAGCATCTCTATCTCCTTTGCTGTGAGATAAGGGCGCATCTGTGAGAGATATCCCTGGATATATGCCTTGTAGATATCAAGGTCCATTGAAACCTTGCCGAGGTCTTTCTCATCCTCGGCACCTGTGTTTGTATATGAACGGAGTGCATCGCCGACATCATTCAGGGCTGTACTGAGCATGCAGGTGTCAAGGTCGATCATGCAGAGAACCTCACCTTCCTTGTCAAACAGCACGTTGCTGAGCTTGGTGTCGTTGTGGGTGACGCGCAGAGGCAGCTCACCGGTCTCCACCATTTTCCAGAAGTCAAGCATCTTCTCCCTGCGGCTCTCGATCCAGCCGATCTCTTCAGAGAGAGAAGCCACGCGGCCTGCTGCGTCATTCTTTACAGCCTCGTCCCACTGGTCGAAGCGGATGCGGATGTTGTGGAAACCTTTGATGGTTTCTGCAAGGGGCTCCTTGAAATCTGCGAGCTGAGCCTGGAAACGACCGCAGCCCTCTCCACCCTTATATGCCAGTGCAGTGGAGTCGGCATGATCATAAGTTACTGAATCCTTGATAAATACGCATACAGCCCAGTATGTGCCGTCGTCTGCCTTGTAATACAGGGCTCCGTCTTTGGTGGGCACTACTGTAAGAGTCTCGCGCATGGGGTCGCCACCTGCAGCCTCTACCTTGGCCTTGATATGCTTTGTAACACGCCAGATGTTGTCCATCATGCCGGGGACATCGGGGAATACATTGTGGTTCTTGCGCTGGAGGATGTATGCAGGACGGTCGCTCCCTTTCATTGTGATGGTGAGAGTGTCGTTGATAAAACCTGCGCCCAGGCTGTTGACAGATGCGATTTCGCCTTCGAGAGCAAACTGCTCGGCGATCTTCATTATTTTAGGATCCATATTACTGTGATTTTATTAGTTATCTTATTTTGACTCCTCTTCGCCGGCTGCTTTCAGACGCTCTGCGTTCTCTGCAATCTGCAGCTGGTCGATAAGTTCCTGAATTTCACCGTCCATGAAAACGGGAAGGTTGTACATGGTATAGCCGATACGGTGGTCGGTCACGCGTGACTGGGGATAGTTGTAGGTACGGATCTTTGCAGAGCGGTCACCTGTAGACACAAGGGTCTTGCGCTTTGCAGAAATCTCGTCCAGATATTTCTGGTATTCGAGGTTGTAGAGCCTTGTACGCAACTCTTCCAAAGCCTTGTCGAAGTTTTTGATCTGTGATTTCTGGTCCTGGCACTGAACCACGAGTCCTGTGGGGATGTGGGTCAGACGCACAGCGGAATATGTGGTGTTGACACACTGTCCGCCGGGGCCCGATGCGCAGTAGGTATCCTTGCGGACATCAGCCATATTGAGCTCTACATCGAACTCATCAGCCTCGGGCAGCACTGCAACCGACGATGCTGAAGTATGCACACGGCCCTGGGTCTCGGTCTGGGGCACGCGCTGTACGCGGTGCACGCCGCTTTCATATTTCAGGGTACCATATACCTTTTCTCCAGAAATCTTGCACACTACCTCCTTGAAACCGCCCATGGCGCCTTCACTGCTTGAAGTGACTTCCATCTTCCAACCTTTCTTCTCGCAGTATTTTGCATACATGCGGAAAAGGTCACCTGCAAAGATGGCCGCCTCGTCACCGCCCGTACCGCCGCGGATCTCGAGGATTGCGTTCTTGCTGTCCTGAGGGTCTGCAGGAATAAGCAGGATCTTGATGTTCTCTTCCATTGCGGGAATCTTCTCCTCTATCTCGGCCGCCTCGGCCTTTGCCATCTCGCGGAGGTCTTCATCCTTTTCGGTCTGAAGGATCTCCTTGGCAATCTCCAGGCTCTCTATCTGCAGGCGGTATTCCTCGCCGGCTGCAATGATGGGCTCGAGCTCCTTGAAGTCTTTGTTAACCTTGACAAAGCGCTTCATGTCGCTGATGAGGTCTGGGTCTGCCAGCTGGTCCTGCAGTGACTTGTATTTTTCCTTAAGATCTGAAATCTTTGCAAGTAATGTGTTCTCTGCCATAATATGTCTGGTGAATTATCTTATTTTCTTGATGTAGCAGCGACGGCGGATGTAAAGCTCGCGGTCGGGGAAGCTCTCCCACACCTTGATGGCGGGGTTGTCTTCTATCTGCGGGTTGGTGATGGCATATTTGATGCCCATATTCTGGAAATTGTGGGTGAGATGGGTGTAGAAGATGGCCGAAAGCCCCTTGCCGGCCCACTTGGGATCGCTGCCCACCATCATGAGGTCCAGTGCCTCGTAGTTCTTCATACCGCGGAGAATGTGCCACCACCCGAAGGGGAACAGCTTTCCGTTGGCTTTCTTGAATGCCTTTGATATGAAGGGGGTTGTGATACCGAAAGTGGCAATCTTGTCTTCCTCGTCAAGCACGAAGCATGTGAGGTCGCTCTTCATCTGCCCGATATACTGCCTGCCTTCTTCCTTTATCTCTGCATCTGTAAGAGGCACGAAGTTGTGCACTGTCATGAAGCTGCGGTTGAAGTTATAGAAGAAATCTGCAATGAGGTTGCTGTCTTTCTTGAGTTTCTCTACATCCACGATGCGGAGGTTGTAGCGCTGCATAAGCATGTTGCTGATACGTTCCAGCTTCTCGGGAAGGGCCTGTGTGCCGCCCAGCTTGTACTGGATCCAGTCGCACTCCTTGGTATAGCCCAGCTCCTCCATGAACTTGGGATAGTAGGGATAGTTGTAGAGGCAGTTTACCGGAGGCATGCTGTCGAACCCTTCCACAACCATACCCTGCTTGTACATGGTGTTGTAGCCGAGCGGGCCGTGGATTTCGTCCATCCCTTCGCTGATGCCCCACGCGATGGCGGCGTCAAGCAGCTGGCGGGCTATTTCAATGTCTTCCTTGAAGTCGAACCAGCCGAAACGCATTCTCTTCGTGCCGTAGAGCTCGTTGTAGCGGGGATTGATGATGGCATTGATGCGCCCCACAACCTCGCCTTTCTCGTCCCATGCCAGGAACAGCTTCTGCTTGCAGTACTCCAAGGGCGGAGCCTGCTTCAGTGTCTTTTTCTGATCACTGTCAAGAGAAGGGACATAGACTTCGCAGTCCTTGTAAAGTTCGTTCTGGAACTGATAGAACTTCTTGAACTCCTTATCGTTAGCAACTTCTTTTACAAGATAGGCCATACTTTCGCTTTTATTGGAATATTATAACGTGCGAAGGTAGTCAATTATCGGGAATTTTCCAATTTTAGAGGACCAGCTGCCTTATGACCTCCTGCGCGCAGGCGCAGCCGAACACGGCGGGCAGATATGAGATTGTGCCCACCTGCGACTTCTTGTTCTGTTCCTCCACCTCGATGAAGGCGTCACGGTCGGGCAGCTCCTCGCTGAACACCACCTTGAATCCCTTTTCGATGCCCATCTTGCGCAGCTTCTTGCGCACTATGTATGCCAGCGGGCAGTTGAATGACTTCGAAAGGTCTGTAATGCGGACCTTTGTGATATCATATTTTGCACCGCTGCCCATGGAGCTGACCAGAGGGACTGCATTATGCACGCAGTATGCTATCAGGTTGAGCTTCGGGGCCAGCGTGTCTATGGCATCCACCAGGAAGTCTATCTTCCGGCCGCCCAGCAGCGCCGCAACATTCTCTTCTGTAAGATATTCAGATATTATATCCAGCTGGATTCCAGGGTTGATGTCTTTCAGACGGGCCGACATTATTCCGGTCTTCGGCCTGCCGACAGTCGAATCAAGGGCCAGCAGCTGGCGGTTCTTGTTGGTGATGCTCACCACATCGCAGTCGAGGAGCACCATGTGCCCCACTCCTGCCCTTGCCAGCATCTCTGCGGCGTATGCACCCACACCGCCAAGTCCGATGACCGCCACGGTGCTGTCTGCCAGCTTCTGAAGCCTTTCCTGCCCCAGAAGCAGCTCGGTGCGTTCCTGCCACTTCGGTGTTTCTACCATCCCGCCGCTATTTCTCAAGCTTTTTCGCCTCGTCCCAGAGAGCGTCCATCTCGCCCAGCGTCATATCCTTCAGGTTTCTGCCGGCCTCCTTGGCTTTCTGCTCCACATAGCCGAAACGGCTGCGGAACTTGATGCAGGTGGCTTCCAGGGCAGTGTCGGGATTGAGGTCGTAAAGGCGCGATGCATTCACGATAGAGAAGAGAAGGTCGCCCAGCTCGCCCTGAGCCTTCTTCCTTGCTTCCTCACCCTCTTCCATATACATCAGTTCGCTGCGGAACTCGGCAATCTCTTCGGTGACCTTGTCCCACACGTCATCCTTATGCTCCCAGTCGAACCCCACGGCACGAGCCTTGTCCTGCATGCGGTATGCCTTGAGAAGCGGGGGAAGTGAATTCGGGACACCGGCAAGCACGCTCTTGTTGCCGCCTTTCTCCACCTGCTTGATCTGCTCCCAGTTCTTCACAACCTGGTCGGCATCGGTGGCCCTAGAAGAATCCTTCGTGATCTGAGGCTCTTCCTCTTTCGGGGGATATACGTGCGGGTGGCGGAATATCAGCTTGTCGCACAGCTTGTTGCAGACATCGGCAATGTCAAAGTCGCCGGTCTCGCTGCCGATCTTGGAATAGAACACAATATGGAGCAGAACATCTCCCAGTTCCTTGGAGATGTTGGTCATGTCGTGGTTCATTATGGCATCGCTCAGCTCATATACCTCTTCGATGGTGTTGGGGCGGAGCGAATCTATTGTCTGTTTGTGGTCCCAGGGGCATTTCTCCCTGAGTTCGTCCATTACGTCGAGCAGTCTGTTGAAAGCCTGCAGCTGGTTCTCTCTTGTGTATGCCATTTATGCAATAATTTTATACCTTTGTGGCAAATATAGGAATATTTGAAACTTATATAAACAATTAACCCAAAAACATGTACAACAATATCAAGTTTATCAGCGCAGACGAGGCTGTAAAGGTTGTCAAGAGTGGCGACCACATCCACTTCAGCTCTGTTGCCAGCGCTCCTCAGGTGCTGATCCAGGCACTCTGCCGCCGCGGTGATGCAGGCGAGCTCCACGATGTCCATATCCATCACCTTCACACAGAAGGACCCGCTCCCTACACCGATGCAAAATATGAAGGTGTTTTCTTCCATCAGGCATTCTTCGTGGGCGGCAACGTCCGAAAAGGCGTTCAGGCAGGTTATGCAGACTACATCCCCATCTTCCTCAGCGAGACTCAGAAGCTCTACCGTTCAGGTGTCCTTCCCTGCGACGTTGCAATGATCCAGGTCTGCCCTCCCGACAAGCACGGATTCGTATCTCTCGGAACTTCAGTAGATGCAACCCTCGCTGCAATCGAGTGCGCAAAGACTGTGATAGCTGTTGTAAACAAGAACGTTCCCCGCAGCTGGGGCCAGGCCATCATCCCTCTGAGTGACATCGACCTCTTCGTAGAGGACAACACTCCCCTTGAGCCTGCAACATTCACAGCCCCCAACGAAATCGAGACTGCCATCGGTATCAACTGCGCCAACCTCATCGAAGACGGAGCATGCCTCCAGATGGGTATCGGTGCCATCCCCAACGCAGTGCTTGCACAGCTCGGCAACCACAAAGACCTCGGTATCCACACCGAGATGTTCGCCGACGGCGTACTTCCCCTTGTAGAGAAAGGCGTCATCAACGGCCGCAACAAGAAGACCGACAAAGGCAAGATGGTTTCAACATTCCTCATGGGAAGCCAGACAGTATATGACTTCATCGACGACAACCCCATGGTTGCAATGATGGATGTTGGATACACAAACGACCCTTATGTAATCGCGCAGAACCCCAAGACCACTGCAATCAACTCTGCACTGCAGGTTGACATCACCGGCCAGGTATGCGCAGACTCTCTCGGCACCAAGTTCTACAGCGGTGTGGGCGGACAGATCGACTTCACCTACGGTGCATCTCTCAGCGAAGGCGGCAAGGCCATCATCGCAATGCCTTCAGTAACCAACAAGGGTATCAGCAAGATCGCTCCCGTCCTCACAAGCGGTGCAGGTGTCGTTACCACACGTAACCACATCCACTGGCTCGTTACAGAATACGGTGCAGTCGACCTCTATGGCAAGAGCCTCCAGGAGCGTGCAAAAGCTATCATCAGCATCGCACATCCCGACCACCGCGAGGAACTCGACCGCGCTGCATTCGAGCGCTTCGGCCCCCACTACCATTTTGTAGGATAGTATCAACACGGCCGTGCCGGCACGGCAATGCAAGCAGGGTGACTCAAGTTGAAAGGCTTCAGTCACCCTGTTCAATAATGAATAGATGAAAACATACAAGGATACAGTGGCTGTCTATCTCGGCTCATCGGTGGGCAGCAGCCCTGAATATGCAGAAATGGTGGCTGGTCTCGGCCGCCGTCTGGCCGGAAACGGCCACAGGGTAGTTTATGGCGGGGCCAATGTCGGACTGATGAAGATTCTGGCCGATGCGGTGCTGGAGGCAGACGGGCAGATTGTGGGAGTACTGCCGGTTGGATTCGGAGGCAAGCGCGAGGTCCAGGCACAGAAAGTGAACATTGTGAAGGACGGTCTCACCGAGATGATATGGGTGAAAGATTTCGCCGAGCGCAAGGCAACGATGGAGAATCTCTCAGACTGCGCCCTTGTGCTCCCGGGAGGCTTCGGCAGCATGGACGAGCTGTTCTGCTACGCAGTCGGCAACGAGATCGCACTCCACGACAAGATTGCCTACGTGCTCGATTTCAACGGATACTACGAAGGGCTCCGCACACAGATAAGCCACATGAAGCGCGAAGGATTCCTCCCTTCCGACTCCGACTGCATACGCTTCGCCACCTCCATAGACGAACTGATGGAGATGCTGGGATAGCAGCGTCTTCCGCAGCACTCTCTAGTTTCCGGCAGCAGAATCCAGGCGGCTGTGCGGCTTATTACGTTTCAGAGCAATCATCATTTGTTGTAAAATTACGGAAGAGATCCGACTATTTCAAACTAAACGCTATCAACCGGTTCCGCACTAGCGTTTCGGAATCCATGCAGCTGGTACATTGAAGAAGACAAGACAATGATCAATGTCACGAATGCCAGTTTTCATGCAAAATTGCAGAGTCGTGACAGAGGTCGTTATTGCGTGGCGCTCAAATTATTGGCTAACAGTATATTACATAAAACCGCCCCTGAATAATTCAGGGGGCTAATATGCGTAATCGTCAGATTATCAACAGGTAACGCGCCACGACTGGAGTTTCGTCCAATATGGTGCAGATGAGTCGGGGATGGATCAACGGCTCACGCCAATGCGTCGTCACAAAGACGCTTGCTGCGTTCGTCGGACTAGCAGTCAAATTCCCGTTATAACGTTGCCAGTCCATTCAAAATTGACGGTTTCAGGCCGATAATCGATGGACTAACCATCAAAAACGGCCATTTCCGTAGTTAGTGGTCGGCACCGCCGCCACCGGCACGCCTCTTCCCAGCATCGCGCCTGGGCGCACAAATAGAGCGCCTGTCAGAATGGGCCGGAGCATATCGCCC
>JAGHVP010000098.1 GCA_018064305.1 Candidatus Equibacterium intestinale
GACACCCTTGCCTTCGGCTGTAGCCTTCCCGCTATTAGGGTGGCTTGGGGACTTGCACCCGTTAGAATACGTTCGTGCTGGGCGAACCGAACGAATGCATCCAGCACTGCCGGATGCATTCCATTGTTATAGTCACTGCAGAGATCTATCATTATGCACGGTTTAATATGAAGGCATCTGCTGCTGCACATGCCTGTCTGCTGCTATTCAGCAATGCCGAGCTTGATACGGAGGTTGGCGATCATGTCGCGGACCATCTCGTCAAGACCGTATTTCTCACACCAGCCCCACTCTTCGCGTGCGCAGGTGTCGTCCATCTTGTTGGGCCATGAGTCTGCTATCTTCTGGCGGACAGGGTCAACTTCGTAACGGACTTTCAAGCCGGGTATATACTTGCGGATGGCAGCAAAAATCTCTTCTGGCTCGAAACTCATTGCCGCGATGTTGAAGGAGTTGCGGTGCTTGAAACACTTGGGGTCGGCATTCATGATGTCGACTGCAGCCTGGAGTGCATCGGGCATGTACATCATGTCCATATATGTGCCGGGAGCTATCGGGCATACGAACTCCTCTCCTTTCACGGCTGCATAGAACACCTCTACTGCGTAGTCGGTGGTGCCGCCGCCGGGGAGCGTTGTATAAGAAATAAGGCCGGGGAAACGCACCGACCTTGTATCTACACCATATTTAGTATTATAGTAGTCACTGAGAAGCTCAGTGGCAACTTTCGTCACACCGTACATAGACGTGGGCCTCTGGATAGTGTCCTGAGGAGTGTTGTCATGAGGTGTAGAGGGGCCGAAAGAGCCGATAGAGCTGGGAGTGAATACTGCACAATGCTTCTCCCTTGCAATCTCGAGGATGTTGAGCAGACCGTTCATCTGGATGTCCCATGCCTTGAGAGGATATTTTTCTGCAGTTGCAGAAAGGAGGGCCGCAAGATTGTAGATTGTGTCTATCCCATATTTCTCAACTATGTCTGCAAGCTGCTGCCTGTTGCATACATCCGCAACTTCGGCGGGGCCGCTTGTAAGAAGTTCACCTTTGGGTTCGAATCCGGGGATATAGCCTGCAACTACCGTACTTTCAGGCACTTCACGTCTGAGTTTCATTGTGAGTTCCGATCCGATCTGACCGGTTGATCCAATGACAAGAATGTTTTTCATATCAGTTATTATGAATCTTACTTAAGATTTTAAAACCGAACTCAAAGTTACAAACATTTTGCTTAGTAGAAAATAATATTTACCTTTATAAAATTAATTTGTGAACCAAATACAAACAATTACCATGTACGGAAAATATCAGCAATACCTTCAGGATACCTTGACTTCCATCCGCGAAGCAGGTCTTTACAAGAACGAACGTAACATTGCCTCTCCCCAGTCGGCAGAAATCACTCTCGAGGACGGCTCGAAGGCCCTTAACTTCTGCGCCAACAACTACCTCGGCCTGGCCGACAACCCGCGCCTGATCAAAGCCGCTTCGGACATCATGGCCACCAGAGGCTACGGAATGTCGTCGGTACGCTTCATCTGCGGAACACAGGACATGCACAAAAAGCTTGAAAAGGCTATTGCAGACTATTTCCACACCGAGGATACAATATTATATGCATCATGCTTCGATGCAAACGGCGGAGTGTTCGAGCCCCTCTTCACAGCTGAGGACGCAATCATCTCCGACTCACTCAACCACGCCTCCATCATCGACGGCGTACGTCTCTGCAAGGCAGTGCGCTACCGCTACGAGAATGCAGACATGGCCGACCT
The DNA here is from genome assembly GCA_018064305.1 of Candidatus Equibacterium intestinale. GTDB lineage: Bacteria > Bacteroidota > Bacteroidia > Bacteroidales > UBA932 > Equibacterium > Equibacterium intestinale. Next base: position 1,773 of record JAGHVP010000098.1, read on the forward strand.
CGAGCGCTGCCTCAAAGAGGCACAGGCACAGAGATACCGCATCATCGTAACCGACGGTGTGTTCTCTATGGACGGCAACGTGGCACCCATGGACAAGATCTGCGACCTCGCAGAAAAATATGACGCTCTTGTAATGGTGGATGAAAGCCACTCTGCAGGTGTTGTAGGCAAGACAGGCCACGGCGTGGCAGAGCAGTACGGCTGCTACGGCCGCATCGACATCCATACCGGCACACTCGGCAAGGCATTCGGCGGAGCAGTCGGCGGATTCACAACCGGCCGCAAAGAGATTATCGAGCTCCTGCGCCAGCGCTCCAGACCTTACCTCTTCTCTAACTCTATCCCTCCCACAATCGTGGCTGCAGGACTTGAGACATTCAAGATCCTTGGCGAAAGCAACGAACTGCACACCAAGCTCCAGGAGAATGTGGACTATTTCCGCGACAAGATGATTGCCGCAGGTTTCGACATCAAGCCCACACAGTCTGCAATCTGCGCCGTGATGCTTTACGATGCACCTCTGAGCCAGAAATTCGCAGCGCGCATTGCCGAAGAAGGCATCTTCGTAACAGGCTTCTACTATCCCGTAGTGCCTCAGGGACAGGCCCGCATCCGCGTCCAGCTCTCTGCAGCGCACAAGAAAGAGCATCTTGACAAGGCCATCGCCGCCTTTATCAAGGTTGGCAAAGAGCTTGGAGTGCTCAAGTAGTCTGTATTCACTCCACAGGCACAGGCACAGCCCCGATACCGGGCAGGTCATTCAGAACAAGGCGTCCGTCAGACAGACCGACGCCTTTAAAATTGTCGTTCGACAGCAGCACGTTGCCGTCGAGGTCGGCATAATCCACCAGCGGGCTGATCTGCGCCTCGGCAAGCCCGGTGCATTTCATAAGCTTGATGTTGATGCCGTCATACACTCCCTGCAGCTTCTCTGCGTCTTCCAGCCTCTGGCATGCCTCATCGGCGATTATGGGCAGCCTTGTTGCCCGGCTCCAGCGCATCCACCACCGCCATCACGGCATCTATGTCGGTGGGATCCTGCACTGCCGGCAGCACCTCCTGCGCAACGCGGTCAAGGAACGCGCAGCAGCTTTCTGTGGTTTCGCCCAGATACTGCGGCATTGCGGCCTCACCGTATGCAGTAATGCCTCTCCACACAAGCTTCGTGTGCACTATCGGAGTGGAGCTGCGGGAATATGTGGCGATTGTAAAACTGTGGCGCAGAGAGCCCTCGAAAGGCTCGTATGTAAGTTTTGCCGGTTCCATATATGAATTGATGCGGGTGATGACATTGGAGCGCAGGCACTCTTCGTAGAAATAGATTTCCTGCAGGTGGAGCACGCCGCGCGGGAAAAGGTCGGCAAGGTCTTCGATGAAGTATTCGTCAAGGTCCAGGCCGCTTACTTCCAGCACATTAGCTTCGGGATTCACAGCCACCGAAGCATCTATGCCGGGAAGAGATCCGGGTGTGTTGTCGGTGCGCCAGTTGGTGGGGTTGATGCACATCACGCTGGAGCCGAAAAATCCTTCTGCCCTGGTACCTTCACCCACAGTATTGTAGCAGATGAAGCAGCCGGTGTCGGAAGAGTCCTGCGCAGCGCGTATCGCGGGGCACTCGGCCATATCTTCTGCGGTCACACTGAAGCCCATCACGTAGGCGGCAACCATATTCCGGTGCTGTTCGTCGCTCATCCTCTTGTAAATCTCCTTCACCGCCAGAGCCCCCTGGCTGAACCCGGCCAGCACAAACGGACGGCCGCCCCGCAGGTTTTCATAATAATAGTCAAAAGCATCGAACACGTCTACCAGGGCGCGCTCTGTGCGTTTCTGAACCACATCCTCCCCTTCGCTCCAGCTTTCAAGGTCCACCTGGCGGTAATAAGGCGAGTAGAAGTTGGCACCTGCCCCGAAGACAGACTTGGCAAGGGCATGTGAAAAATCCATCCCTTTTATATGGTCAGGGTTGCTCAGGTCGGCGAAATGGCTCTCCTCTCCAAGTGCAGGGTCGCCCTGATGCACGCAGGTTGGCAGGATATAGAATACATCGGCATCGAACGAAGGTTCTGCAAGCTGATACCACAGCTCCGGCTGGCTGTAGTCGAGATGGTTTACCGATACCTGTGAGCCGCAGCCCGCAAGCACCAATATGAGAAATGCAAATAAAGTTCTTTTCATGCCGCAAAGATATTACCTTTGCCCTGAATCACAACCGATAATAGATGAAAAAGCCCACCTTGTTCCAATCGATCGCCGCACTGGCCATACTTATTGTGCTGCTTGCCGTGAATGTCCTGTTCCTCAAGGATGACTTCCTGAACGGAGGCACCCAGATGGCACTGCTTCTCTCGGCGCTGGCGGCCGGTCTGATAGCCTGGAGCAACGGAGTGAAGTGGGAGAAGATAGAGCATGAGATCAACCACACTCTATACACCTCCATGTCGGCCATAATGGTGCTTTTCTTCGTGGGCTCCATTGCATCCACATGGATGATAAGCGGAGTGATTCCGGCACTCATCCATTACGGGCTGTTCATACTCAGGCCGGCGTGGTTCCTGCCGGCAGTGGTGGTGATAGCATCGATAGTGTCGGTGGTTACGGGCAGCTCTTGGAGCACCATCGCCACAACAGGCGTGGCCATGCTGGGCATAGGCCATTCACTCGGATTCAACGATGCCGTAGTGGCCGGCGCAATCATCTCAGGAGCATATTTCGGTGACAAGATATCGCCGCTCAGCGACACCACCAACCTGGCGTCGGGAGTTGTGGGAACAGACCTTTTCAACCATGTCAGGTATCTTACCACCACCACAATTCCCTCGATTGTACTTACCATAGTAATCTTTGCACTGATCTCGCTTTTCGGCAAGACATCGGGCGACATCGACGTATCGGCCATCCACAGCGCCATCACCGGCACATTCAACATATCCCCTCTGATATTCATCGTTCCGCTGGTTGTGGGATGGATGATAAAGAAGCGCGTCCCTGCAGGAGTCACGCTGCTGGCCGGCTCTCTGCTGGCAATGCTGTATGCCGCCATCTTCCAGAACGGCCTGCTGCACACCATCGCTGCTGAAAACGGCACCAACATCTTCACGGTGCTTATGGGGGCTTTCTACCGGGGAGGAACCATTGAAACCGGCAATGCCGCGGTCACCGACCTGCTTGCCACCGGCGGCATGAAAGGAATGCTTAACACAGTGTGGCTCATCATGTGCGCCATGACATACGGCGGTGTGATGATTGCCGGAGGATTCCTCGAAGCCATCACCAGTGCCCTGATATCGAAAGTGAAGAGCGACGGCGGACTCATCACCGTGGCAGGCATCTCCTGCATAGTTTTCAATGCCGCCACCGCCGACCAGTACATCACCCTGGTGCTTGGCGGAAGAATGTTCTCCGACGCTTTCAAAAAGCACAGGCTCAAGCCCGAGGTGCTAAGCAGAACCATCGAAGACTGCGGCACGGTAACTTCCGTGCTGATTCCATGGAGCTCCTGCGGAGCCACCCAGAGCAGCGTGCTGGGCGTGGCCACCCTCGCCTACCTGCCTTTCACATTCTTCTGCTGGATAAGCCCTCTGATGTCCATGTTCTCGGGCTGGTTCAACTATAAGCTGCGCCGCCTGCCCGACGAGGCACCGGCAGCCACTGACGTAAACAAACAATAATTCACAATATGAAATCTGTTCTGAAATCTCTATTCGCAATCTGCGCGCTGCTGCTGAGCACAGCAAGTTTCGCGCAGCTCAGGATGCCCGAAGTGCTTGGCAGCAATATGGTGCTGCAGCAGGCCACCGATGTCACAATCTGGGGCTGGGCGCCTGCAGGAAGCAAAGTAACGGTAAAGCCCGACTGGGGCAAGGCAGTGAAGGTCACTGCAGGTGAAGACGGGCTGTTCGAAGCCGGCGTCACAACACTTGCGGCCGACCTCAAGCCTCACTCGCTCAAGGTGATCTGCGGCAAGGAAAAGGTGGAATACAGCAACATCCTCTTCGGAGAGGTGTGGATCTGCGGCGGGCAGTCAAACATGGGCATGCCGCTTGTGGGCTACGCCACCAACCCTATCGAAGGATATATGGACGAGATAACTGCCGCACAGCGCGGACAGTTGCCTGTGATGCGATATGCACAGGTGCAGCCCAAGGCATCTCTCACAAAGATGGAGGATGTAGAGAGAATGTCTACCGGCAGCGACTGGCAGACCAGCGACGGCGAGCAGATAAAGTGGTGGTGCGCAGTGCCTTATTTCTTTGCGAAGGAGCTTGGTGCCACACTGAACGTGCCTGTGGGCATCATCGTGAGCTGCATGGGTGCTACTACCATCGAGGCGTGGATGACAGAGGAAGACTGCCGCAGATATGACGACGTGACCGGATATGACTACACCGACGTCGACAACCAGGACGGTGTGGGCTGGTGCACACGCCCCTTCGGAATGTACAACGCAATGA
>JAGHVP010000139.1 GCA_018064305.1 Candidatus Equibacterium intestinale
GAACGAAATACCGATATCTCAGCAGGTAAAGGCAGACACCATAAATAAACAAAAGAACTCCATCACCAACCTGGCCGAAAAGCTGCAGAGAAAGGGATATGTAGTCCGTAAGAAAGATGACTATGACCGCCGTTCCAAAATCCTCACCCTCACAGAAAAAGCAGAGAGCCTAAAGCTGGAGGCAAAGGAAAAAGGCATTTCAATCCTTGAACAGATAATTGAAGGAATCAGTGAGGAAGACCTCACAGTATTCCTGAATACCCTGGAAAAGCTGTCTGACAATATGACCGTCACTCAGGATCAACCAAGCGCATCACAAATCAATGACACTGATTGAAAAAATATCCGGATGGATATCAGCCAACATCACTCTGGTTGTGGTGGCTGTGACGGCGCTGGCGCTTATCTGGCCCGCCTCATTTCTATGGATACCGACCGGCACCATCACTCCCCTGCTCGGGATAGTGATGTTCGGGATGGGGCTTACGCTGCGCCCCTCCGACTTTGTACCGGTGTTCAAAAGACCTAAAGAGATACTGATCGGCGAGCTGGCGCAGTTCATTGTGATGCCGTCTCTGGCATGGATTCTCTGCCACCTTCTGAATCTGCCGCCCGAATTAGCTGTCGGCGTAATCCTGGTGGGATGCTGCCCCGGCGGGACCGCCTCCAACATAATGTGTTATCTTGCAAAAGGCGATGTAGCGCTCTCTGTAGCCATGACTGCGGTGTCCACCATACTTGCCCCGGTTCTCACTCCGGCCCTGGTATGGCTGCTTGCAGGTGAAAGCATCGATGTGAATGTATGGGGAATGTTCCGGAGCATCATACAGGTGGTGATCCTGCCCATTGTACTGGGATTTGCCGTGCAGCATTTCTTTGAAAAGGCCACACGCAGGATTGTACCGGCACTGCCCACAGTATCAACCCTGGCAGTTGCTGCAATCATAGGAATTGTGGTGTCGCACAATGCCGCAGGGATACTCGGCTGCAGCCTGCTTGTCGGGGCGGCAGTAATCCTCCACAATGTCTGCGGACTTGGAATAGGATACCTGTTTGCAACACTGTCCGGCATGAATAGGCCTAAGCGCACCGCAGTATCGATCGAGGTCGGGATGCAGAACTCCGGCCTGGCGACCTCTCTTGCAGCCACCCATTTTGCAATGTACCCGCTGGCCACCGTTCCGGGCGCAATGTTCTCTGTATGGCACAATTTCTCTGGCAGCATTGCGGCAGCCTGGTTCCGGCGCAGGGCAGAAAAAAGCAACGATAAAACTTCACAGGCATGATAAATCCAGAACTCAAGGCATATATAGAGTCTGAAATCATTCCGCGTTACGACCATTTCGACGGAGCGCACACACGCGGTCATGTGGAAATGGTAATATGCCAGAGCCTGAAACTGGCCGCATTCTATGATGTAGATGAGGATGTGATTTACACAGCAGCTGCCTACCACGACACAGGAATGGTTGAAGGCAGGGAGACGCACCATCTGGTATCAGGCAGGATAATACGTGAGGATGCATGCCTCAGGAAGTGGCTTGATGCAGGTCAGATCGAGACTGCGGCACAGGCGGCCGAGGACCACCGTGCCTCATCGAAGGCAGAGCCGCGTACAATATACGGCCGCATCCTTGCCGAGGCCGACCGCACAATCGATCCGGAGCTTATCATACGCCGCACCGTACAGTTCGGATTCGACCATTATCCCGAGATGACAGAAGAGCAGCACATTGAAAGGGCACTGGAACATCTCCACGAAAAATACGGCCGCGGAGGATATCTCAGGCTGTGGATTCCAGAAAGCGACAATTCGGCCAGACTGGAAGATCTGCGGAAGATAATCGACAACAGCAGCCGCCTGCGTGCCATAGTGGAGCAAGAATATCTGACAGAGTCACAGAAAAGAGAATAAAGATGCTGGAATACGATATCGCACCGGAGGTAGAAGCCTTCTCCACCAACATTGGAGACAGCTGCAACTTTGATGTGACAATGCCACAGCATCAAGGGCATACAGCACTTGTAAGGAGGGTTCCGGAAGAGCTGGACGACATCACCGGGGTGGATGCCCTGATCACCAACAGGCCGGGGTTCAGGATCGGCGTCAAGACAGCAGACTGCGTGCCGGTGCTGCTTTTCGACAGCACCGACAAGGCGGTGGCGGCGGTGCACTCCGGATGGAAAGGCACACTGCAGAATATCATCCGCGCCACGCTCGGCAGGATGGCAGAAGAGTTCGGCACCAAGGCAGAAAATATAACAGCAGTTGTGGGGCCGTGCATACACCTTGAGGCATTTGAAGTGGGAGAATATCTGGTGGATGCTTTCTGCGGCAGCACTCCGCGCGAAAGGTATCCTTTTGCAAGGCTTCTTCCCCACCCCGTTACAGGAATTGTCAGGTGGCACCTTGACCTGCCCGGAATCTGCAGGCAGCAGCTTCTCGACGTAGGAGTGCCAGACAGAAATATCGAAGTGCGCCCCGAATGCACCTGGGAAAAGCACACCCAGTTCTACTCGGCAAGGCGGTTGGGCAGGGAATTCGGTCCGCAACGCATCAGAAACTGTATAATGATAAAATAAAAGATACCATGAGTAACACATTCATACTGCCGGAAAGGATTGATACAGCCAGCTACACATCATTTGAAAATGAGGTTGAATCGTTCATTGCACAAAACGGTGCTCAGCCTCTTACATTGGATGCAGAGAAGCTCACCTATATATCCAGTGCAGGGCTCAGAGTGCTCCTGAAGCTCAGGAAGGCGCAGGAAATCAATATCATAAATGTATGTCCTCAAGTGTATGAGGTATTCCAGACCACAGGCTTCGACACACTCATCAACATCAAGAAAGCGATGCGCAGCATATCTGTGGAAGGATGTGAAATCATAGGGAGCGGCTTTACTGGAACTGTATACCGTCTGGATTCAGACACGATTGCCAAGGTATATGACCGGAAGGTTCCTCTGAGCTCTATTGAAAGGGAGCGCGAACTTGCACGCACGGCGTTCCTCAACGGTGTCCCCACAGCTATATCATACGATGTTGTGAAATGTGGCGATACATACGGCATTGTATTCGAGCTTATCAATGCAGACACCTTCGCATCGTGCTTCCACAACCGGCCCGACACATTCGACCATTATGCCGGTCTCTATGCCGACACTCTTCTGCGGCTGCACTCTGCACACGACGAAGAGAAAGTCCTGCCAGAAATAAAGGTGAAATATCACAATTGGATCGAAGGTATGAGAGTGTATTTCAACGATGAAGAAATCTCACAGCTCCACCGTCTTGTAGATTCAGTTCCCGACACAGATACAATAATCCACGGCGACTTCCATCCCAAGAATATAATGATTCAGAACGGCGAGCCGCTGCTTATCGACATGTCTGATGTAAGCCGCGGAAATCCGGTATTCGACCTTGCAGGAATAGGCTTGACCCACAGGTATTATGCAGTGACAGCATCAGAGAATTCGGTGCGTTTCCTGGGGGTCGATGCCGAAGAGGTGATGAGGCTGTGGTACTACATACTCGGTCGCTATTTCAATACCGATAACAAAGATGTTATAATGCAGAAAGAAGAGATGCTTATGCCATACGTTCTGCTGCGTTACGTACTCCAGCCGGCGGTTTTTCCCCTGCTGGATGATGATGAAAAATTGGAATCTGTCAAGGCTGCCAGAGAGAAGTTATTGCCATATATAGATGAAATAATAGAAAAAGGGTTAAATTTGTAATCTAATTGAAATCAATCAGATGCGCAAGTTTAGCTTATCATTTATATTTTCAATTTGTATCTTATTAGTTTCATGTACTGATTATCAGAACAAAATTAATGATATACAAAGCAGGATTGACGAAATCAGCACCGAATGCAGATCTCTGAATACCACAGCTGCCGCCCTTGCACAACTTGTTGATGCCGTAAAATCAGGGAAGACTGTTACATCATTCATCCCTATCCAGAAATCTGACGGCACACCTGCCGGATTCAAGATATATTTCAGGGACGGAGGCGACCTGACTCTTTACAACACCTTCTGTTCGGTCAATCCGGCTAAGGACGGAAACACGTGGTTCTGGCAGAACGGTGGAAATTGGATAAAAGACTCTGACGGCAACAGGCTGGAGATATCGCATGAGACCGAACCCATGCAGTTCAAGAAAGAAGATGATGTATTATACTATTCCACTGACGGTGGATCGATATGGTCAGAGGCAGGCAGACAAGGGGTTTTCCTTATCAAGTCAGTTGAGGAAGACGCAACATCCATCAAGTTTACTTTATGTGACAATAGTATAATAACTCTTGCCAAGTATGACGAAGCATCATTCTCGCTGAAGATCGGCACCATACCTGCGGAAATTCAGTCTGGCGCTACAGTAGAGATCCCCTATTCCATTTCAGGCAAAGCCTACGGTGTCACCCTGCGGGCACTGGCGCCACAGGGATGGCAGGCAGAAATCCAGCCCAGAACATCCACATCAGGTACCGTGGTGATAATTGCGCCGGAAAAGATATACGAGGCCTCGATAACAGTAATCGCCAGCAATGCCTCCAACAAGGCAATTGCCACAAGCATCAGCTTTAAGGAATACATTCGGCCTATTATTCCAGAGCCTGACGAGCCAGAGCAGCCGGATGAGCCGGACCAGCCAGATCAGCCAGACGAACCGGACCAGCCAGACCAGCCAGATCAGCCAGACGAACCGGGCCAGCCTGATGAACCGGACCAACCTGACCAACCCGATCAGCCGGATCAACCAGACCAGCCGGATGAACCGGATGAACCAGACGTATTTGCCGTAGCATACGATACATATTATGCCGGGAGCAGCGACTGCACTATGGATGTGCTCGTCACCACAAACCTTGCATACACAGTAGAGGTAGACCCCAAATGCCAGGGATGGATTACCCCGTCAGCAGGTACCAAAGCAATCCGTGTAGATGTAATTCCGTTCAGGATAAAGGCCAATACTACAGGAGCCGAGCGGAGCGGCAAGGTGACGTTCACAAGCGGTATCTACACCACATCAGTCCTGTTCATCCAGGAAGCGAACTATGTGATGCAGACATGGCAGCCGATCAAGTTCCGCACCAGCAGCTCATACCGCAACCAGCTCAGCATCAGCTATGAAGGTGAAGTGGCAACTATCAAAACCACAGGCACCGACCCCTACATCTCAACCAACGCACTTACCCAGGCCCTTCCCGATGATGCAAAGATACTCACGTTCGAATACACAAGCGACAAGAGGATAGACGACCTGCAGATCTTCTTCCGCCCGCCGCTTGCTGAAAGCAACTCGACCCACGAGGGGGCGCTTGCAGCTGCAGCGACATGGAAAGAGGTTTCTTTCCCCATCAACCTGGAACGTCTCACCTTCGGATGGGGTAAGAAGGGTGATTTCCTGCGTATGGACTTCGGCAATAACAAAGGGCTTACCATCAAGGTCCGCAACATACGGTTCCGTAACGCCACAAGCGCAGAGCTGCGTGCTATGAGTGCAGATGAAGAGAGGTATAACTCCAAGGAAGCCACCAACAATAACATCAAAGAATACCTGAACCGCGAGTTCCTGTCTGAAGTAACTGAAGTCGAAGTTCAGGAAGAGCAGATTGTAGTGAAAGGGCACTGCAACGGAACAGGCGACTACTATCTGGCAGAGATTCCCGCTTATATGATAGCGGCAGACATGGAGTCCTTCGAATACAAGACACCGATAAGCAGCCGTGACTTCACAATCACTGTCGACAGGTATGTCGAGCACGAGGGTATCGAAGCCGACCGTCTGCTCTCTTCTTGGGCAATCATCAAGAAATCAGGCAATGAAGAGTCTCTGGACAGCCATGCAAGATACGCAGACAAGTTCGACTGTTCTTCAGAACCTCCCGCACCTGTCTACAGAACACAGAAGGGACTTGCCGGATATTTCGGCCTGGGGCTGCAGACCGCCGACCTTGACGAACTTCAGGCAAGCAGCGTCACTATCAACATCCCCATCAATGCATATATGAGTACGGCAGCCACTTCATATTACAGCAACTACTGCGGGAAACGTTATTATTGGCGCAACATCGCCGAACTCGACAACATGTTGCGCCAATGCTACACGCGTGGCATTGTAGTGTCGGCCATCATACTTATCCAGCGGACAAAAACAATCCTTGAGCATCCAGAATGCGACGGAGGAAACTATTCTATGCCCAACATGACCACTCAGGAGAGCGTCAACGCCTACGCTGCGATCCTGGATTACCTGGCAAAGCGCTACGGAAGGTCTGACGGAAAATACGGCATAATCCACAACTGGATCATGCACAACGAGATTGACATGGGCACAACATGGACAAACATGGGATTCCAGCCAATGTACAGATACATGGATGCATATACCCACAGCATGAGGATCTGCCACAACATAGCCCGCTGCTATAACGATCATGCGCAGATACTGGCATCTTTCACCAATTCATGGACGAACAACCTTGAATACGCTCCGAAAGATATGCTTGACGTGCTGCTCAAATATTCAGAGGACGAGGGTGATTTCCAGTGGGGCGTTGCATATCACTCATACCCCCAGAACATTGCCAGCCCCAAGACTTGGAACGACGGCAGTGCCACCTACGACATGAACACCGCATACATTTCGTTCAAGAACCTCGAGGTGATCGACAAATGGATAAAGATGCCGGAGCATATGTACAAGCACTCTGTGAAACGCACACTGTGGTTGTCGGAGAATGGTGCCAACACCCCGAATTACAACGAAACAGATTTCAACAACCAGGCAGCAGCCGCCGCGTGGGCGCTCTACAAGGTATCACAGCTTGACGGCATCGATGCCATCACATGGCATAACTGGGCAGACAATGCATCTGAAGGGCTCAACCTCGGATTGAGGAAGTCTCCTGAAAGCGGATACGAAGCAAAGCCTGCATATTATGTATATAAAGCCGGTATGACAGATTCATGGGAAGAGGCGTTCAAGCCCTATCTGAAGGTGATTGGGATCAGCGACTGGCCATCTATCATGCATACTGTGAAATAATTTGAGAATGGGACAAAGACGCAGATACAAAAGATATAAGAGCAAATACAATTACAATCCTGGAAGGAGCATCACACTGCCGAAGTTTCTGGCAGTTGTGGCGCTGCT
>JAGHVP010000035.1 GCA_018064305.1 Candidatus Equibacterium intestinale
TCACCACCGACAAGGTGCTTGTAGCAGTGTCTGACGGTAAGGGTAAGATGGTCGTGAAGGCGCTCAGGCTCACTGCAAAGAATACTGTACAGAGAGGTGAAATCACCACTTACGTCTACCATGGAGTAAGGATACGTCACATAGATCCCGCGCTCAACTCTGATGAGGTGGCCCTCAGCCGCTACCAGGCTGTTACCGATGCAGGTGTCCAGATCATGTCGGCCGACGGCGGCAATATCTGGAACAATGAAGCATATTACGACGAGGTGGTGTACCAGCTTGACCTTGCAGAAAGGGCGGGACTCAAGCTTGCAATATGCGTAGACTGCTACATCGGCGATGATTCCAATCCCGAGGGTCATCCCGAAGAGCTGAGAAGGATGGTGAACCTGATAAAAGACCATCCGGCACTATGGGGCTACCAGCTTGTAGACGAACCGAATGCAGACTTGTTCAAATACATCTACAAGACAAAACAGGTGATAAATGAGATAGACAAAGAGCACCTCTGCTATGTGAACCTGTGCTGCACAGGCGGCACTTTCGGCCCCATAGGCTCATATCATACCAATACCTACGGAGAATATCTGGACAGATGCCTCAACGAATGCCATCCCGATTTCCTGTCGTTCGACCAGTATCCGTGCCTTCTCGACAGAGTGATACAGACAAACTGGTATTCATCACTTGAGCAGGTTGCCGACAAGGCAAAGGCTGCAGGACTCGATTTCTGGGCATTCGCGGCCAGCTGCCGCTACAGGGATGCCCTGGGCTGGCGCACTCCACCTTCAATCGAATCACTCCGCCTCCAGGACTATACAAACCTGGCTTACGGTGCACAGTGCCTCGAATATTTCACCTGGGCTGCCTGCAGCGGTGAATTCGCCGACTGGGTGGTTGACATGACGGGCGAGATCAACCCCACCAACCCCACATTCGAATATCTGCAGTTCGTGAACCGCGAAGTCCAGAAGCGCGCCTTTGTGTTTGACGGCTGCGACGTGAAGTGGACTGCACTTTACCACGAAGTGCCGGCAGGTTGCAAGGCTGTTGATGAAAGCAGGATTCCTGATGTCATCACTTCGGTGTACTCAAAGGACAGCTTCCTTATGTCACATCTCGAGAACGACGGCGGAAAAAGCGGGTATTTCTGCATTGTGAGCCGCACCCACCTCAAACCTACCACCATCCATCTGCGTCTCAGATATCCCGTCCAGACAGTGGAGCGTGACGTCAGCCTGAAGGTGGTGAACCCCGGCGACCGCGACTTTACCATCGATCCAGGTGACATTTTGATTTTCAAGATCAGATAGCAGATGAACAAGCTCATGCGCATAATGTGCGTTTGTGCGCTGGCACTGGCCTGTGCATGCACCGATTATGTGTCTCAGCTTGATGAGATAGAGAAGCAGCTGGAAGAGCTTGAGCGCAGAACTGGCGCCGTCTCTGGTTCCGCGGCAGAAAAGGAATCCTGGCTGGATGCACTGCAGCTTCTTACCGGTATGGCAGATGCCGCTGTCGACGAGGCTGATGCAGAAAAGATTGCCATCCTGCGGGGCGGATATCCCGCTCCGGTGTTCAAGGTTGAAGAAGGCCGCCTCGAGTATTCCGTTGACGGAGCTGTTTCATTCCAGGATGCCGGCCTCCTTGACACAGATGCGGTACGCTCTTTCACACAAGACGACAATAATTATTATTTCGAGCTTGCGGCAGGTGGCGTAGTCACCCTTCCCAAAGCCAGGCCTTCTGATGTAGAATTTCCTGAAAAAGAGGTTGATACGATAGACCACAGCAAGTGCCACATCCCGACCTACGTGTACAAGGGTGTGCGTCTGCGCCATGTCAATCCGGCCGTTTTCCCGCTTGAGGTGGGGCTGGAGCGCTACGGTGCTGTGGTGGATGCCGGCATCGACATCATGATGTGCGATGGCGGCAATGTCTGGGACAACGACGCATATTACGATGAGATAATGGTCCAGCTTGACCTGGCAGAGAAGGTGGGGCTGAAGATTGCCGTGGTGGTGGACTGCTACCTTGCTGATGCAGACTATCCCGAAGGACATCCCGACAGGCTCAGGAGGATGGTGGAGCTGGTGAAGGACCATCCGGCGCTGTGGGGCTACCAGCTGTATGACGAGCCCAGCGCCGACCTTTTCAAAACCATAGGCAGCGCGAGGCAGGTGATAAGTGAGATAGATCCGGTGCACCCGTGCCTGCTTAACCTGCTGGCCAATGGCTGCGCCACTTTCGGCCCGGTGGGCTCTTATCACACAGACACTTACGATGAATATCTGGAGAGATGCATGAACGAGGCGCATCCCGATTTCCTCTCGTTCGACGCATATCCGTGCCGTGTGTTCGACGTCATGGAATATGAATGGTATTCTACTCTGGAGCAGATTGCCGACAGGGCAAAGGCAAATGGAATCGATTTCTGGGCTTTTGCTGCAACCTGCAGGATCAAGAGTGGCGTGGGCATGCTTGCCGCACCTTCTGTGGCCACTCTCAGGCTGCAGGACTACACCGACCTGGCATACGGTGCGCAGGGGCTCGAGTATTTCACCTGGGCTGCCCAGACTGGCGATTTTGCCGACTGGGTGGTTGATGTGAACGGTGACATCAATACCACCAACCCCACGTTCGAGTACCTGCAGTTTGTGAACCGCGAGGTGCAGCGGCGCGCATTTGTGTTTGACGGCTGTGACGTGAAATGGGCCGGCCACTACCACGATGTGCCCAGAACCTGCAGGGCGGTGGATGACAGCATGATTCCCGGTTGCATCGAATCGGTATATACGCAGGACTGCTTTGTGATGTCGCTGCTTGAGAATGACGGTGGAGACAGCGAGTATTTCTGCATTGTGAGCCGCACCCACCTCAGGCCCACGTCTATCAGGCTGCGTCTGAAACATCCCGTCCAGACAGTGGAGCGCGACGGCAGCCTCAAGACCTATTTCCCCGGCGACCACGACTTTACCATCGATCCCGGTGACATCCTGATTATCAAGACGAAATAATATGACGACGAAGGTACCGCAAGTTACTGATTCTGAGCTGACATCCAGTCAGTATGTAGATAAGGTCTTCTGCGATGTGGCAGGGGAGGCTTCTGTCTCGGCAATGGATTTCTGTGGTGCATGGTCTGATGATATGCCTTCTGCTGAAGAGATCCGCAGCATGCGTACTCAAAATACTTTCCCTGACTTTTTCTGATGCCGGCATTACCGCTGTGGGCTGCACCTCTTTCCTGAATGTGGAAAGCATCGGTAAGAGTACCATCGAAACATTCTTCCAGGATGTCACAGGCCTTCAGGCAGCAGGAGTGGGGCTTCACCGCGAGCTGCTGGAGTTCTACGACGACGACTTCCTATCGACATCGTTGTCACTGACCCTGTTGCAGGTGTTTCAAAGACTTATGTCGTAAAGGTGGGCAAGATCCTCAAGATGGAATGGAACAAGGTTATCGAATACACCGATGCAGAGGGTACTCTCTACAATGACTTCGGTTTCGCTATCAACCCTGTCGACAATGTGCCTTACTTCGTGTACAACCGCGCTGTAGAGGGCCAGAAGAGGTCTGTCGTTGTTGTTAAATACGAGAATGGTGCTATGGCTACAGTCGGCACTCCCGGCTTCAATGCGGCTCTCACAAGTGACTCCGGCATTCCTAAGATTGCTTTTGACAAAGACGGTGTGGCTTATGTCTACTATGCTGATGGTGACAACAGCAAGCTTTCTACTGTCCGCAAGCTTGCAGGTGACTGGAATGTTATGGGTACAGCCGGTTTCGGTTCAGATGAGAAGCTCAACACTTCTTACGGCAACGGTATGATGATCGATCCCAAGACTAACACTCCCGGTATTGTCTACACTGCAAACACAAAGAATGCTGCTGGCTACCGTACCACTGTAGGTGGTGTGTTCAACGGTACTGACTGGAACTATGCTGCCGTTTCAGGCATGCCTGCTGTAAATGGTTCTACTGCTGCTGTAATGGCTTATTCACCGGTTGCGACTACTGACGACGCAGCATACATCATTGCATCTGCAAACCAGTCAGGCTTCCAGCTCATCAAGTTCGCTGACAAGTCATTCTCAGTGGTTTCTTCATATCTTGACGGCCACAACTACGCATCACTCATGGGTTTTGCAGCCGACTCTCAGAAGAACCTTTATCTCCTGGGTGCTGACAATGAAGGTACAGACGACTACAACTTGAACCTCAGCAAATATGACGTTGCAAACAATCAGTGGACCAAGGTGGCAAGCACCATCCAGACCAAATACTCTGCAACATCAGGTTCAAAGGCTGCTCTCTGCATTGACAAGTCAGACAACGTCTATGCAGCATACGGTGATGCAGACAAGGTGCTCTGGTTCGGTGGCATCGACCCTGAGACCAAGGATTGGGGCGGCTTCACAAAACTTGACGGTGATAATACCATAAAGAGCGATATCCTCATGGAATTCTCTAAGGATGGTTCTGTAGGGTATCTTGTATGGCTCCGTGCAAAGACCGAGACAGCTCCTGTAACCATGGTCGTTTACGAGTGCAAGCTCGAGGCTGATATCCTTCCCGAATAACCGCAAGGATAATACATACGACAAACTCCCCGGACGGCATTCCGCTCTCCGGGGAGTTTTTTTGTGCCCTTAGTGCCGCGCCCGTTATGCCTCGGCTGGATGCGCTGCTTCGGAGCATTAGATATGAGTGTGTTTGATTAGAAATAATCTTGGACACAATTATGGAAAAGCGTATCTTTGGCGTATGGAAACGAAGGGTAGGGAAATACCTGCTGGCAACAGCAGGGAGGAGATTAAAGTCAGGGACAAGGCAATCAAGGACTTCTATGCGTCGTGGAACGCAAATCACCCTGACAAGAAGATGTGGAACGATGACTTGCATGATTATATTCACGTGAGGTTTCTCTCGATTGAAGAGACAAGCGAGAAAGCTGCACGGCAATATGAATCAACGCTAGCGGTATTCAGGCTGTCCGAACTTCTCACCAAGTCCAAGAAAGTTGACGAAGTGGAACCGAAGAAGGGCACCAAAAACCAGCAGCCATTTGTAAAGATTCTGATAATGCGTCTGGATAAAATCAAGATGACCGTTGGCGTTCAGAAATCCGGAAACAAGATACAGTATTGTATTACTGCACTTGGAGAATGAAAAAACCACCGCTGAGGCGGTGGTTAAACTTCAGGGGCTCGAAACTGCAGGAACAGAAAGGGTTGTCATCCCTTACGCGAATTCCCCAATGACACTGCAAATATAATTCTTTATTTTGGAATCAAAGAAATAAGGCAATTTTATTTTGTACTGGCTTCCGCGCGCCCGTTGTTCCGCGGCTGGATGCGCTGCTTCGGAGCATCTCCGCTCGCATGCGCTCGCTCCGGCCTTCCCGCAGCATCCTTCGTCCCGCACCGCTGCGCGCCGCGGAACTCATCTGCTGTGGGCCCCTTCCATTTGAACGCCATGGTCGCGAGGGTGTTAACAGCAAGCATCTTTATGCTTGCGCCCCAGCAGCAGGGCTTTAGCCCGCCGGAACTATATGCTCCTTCAGCAGACATCCAGCCTTGGTGCGGGCGCGGGTGGGCTCTACTTCGGAAGCACCTTGCCAGATTTATCGTTTCTTTATTACAATAGGCTTTTCCCACATTTTCCAACGACGGTAGGCTTTATTAAGAGTTTTTTCAATTATATCATAGTCTGACCAGCTGAATGAAAATGTAAGAGGATATTTCTTTATCTTATTTTTAACAAGTTTGTTATAGTCGGTAAAGTATCGGGAATAATAATATGCATCGACAAAGGGCAGGATGCATTCGGCAAAGTCTTCTCGCGTTAATTTGCAATCACAATATTTAATGAAGAAATCTGTACCAGTCATTTCCCTTTTTTTTACTTTTTCTACTGATTCAGGCTCTTCTGAAAGATGTAAATCTCCGCAATAGTCGTGCATGATTGCCCACGTCAAGAACATGGCGCAATGGTTACTTGCATAATCCCAAAAGATGGAAAAATCATCGTCTGCCTCCTCATCTAATGTCTTTCCTGTTGTTTTCATCCAGTTTCTTATTGCTTTGTCAATCTGATATTCAGGATCATCCGCAATAAAAGTATTTATTTTACGCTTGGTCAATGAAGAATACGTGATGTTCCAAATCCCGAATATTAGTAGTAATGAGAGTATTATCTGCATAAAGAATTTGTCTGGAATTACAAATTTAATGACATGTTGTATTAAGGACAAATCTTTTTCGCATGCGTAATATCATTGATTCCTGGCACTTACAAGGAATCCGCGCCCTTTGTGCCGCGGCTGGATGCGCTGCTTCGGAGCATCTCCGCTCGCATGCGCTCGCTCCGGCCTTCCCGCAGCATCTTTCGTCCCGCACCGCTGCGCACTGCGGAACTCATCTGCTGTGGGCCCCTTCCATTTGAACGCCATGGATGGCGATATGCTCCTTCAGCAGACATCCAGCCGCGGTAAGGGCGCGGGGAAGAGGGTAACGACGTGCCAATCATACAACTTTCCAACCGTATAAAAGGTATGATATTTTCTGGTTCAATTTCTTTCATGAAATAGGTCATATATTGCTTCATGGGGAAAAAGATATCTTCCTTGATATAAGTAAGTCAAAACGTAATACCGCTATTGGTATTACATTCCGGCAAAGTTCAAAATTGATTCATTTTGAGAGGATGAGGGAAGTAATCTTTGGCGGAAATAGTTAGAAAGGGCGTAGAGCGTTAGGGAAGATTGGAAATGTTTTGCTAAATTTGACCTTGATAAAGGTATCAATGCAAGCATTTTTCGACAACATAAACTCCAAGGTCGTAGATGACCTTCGGGTATCAATTAAAAATGGGAGCAAACTGAGCATTGCCTCAGCCTGCTTTTCAATATATGCCTTTCAGGAATTGAAGGAGCAACTTCAAGGGATAGATGAATTGCGTTTCATCTTCACTGCACCTTCATTTGTTCAGGAAAAGGAGTCGAAGCAGCGTAGGGAGTTCTATATTCCCAGAATTGACAGAGAGAGGGCCTTGTTTGGTTCATCCTTCGAGGTGAAGTTGCGCAACCAACTGAAGCAAAAAGCTATTGCGATAGAATGTGCAGACTGGATACGCAGCAAGGTAAGATTCAAATCCAACACCACGCAGAACATGATGAACGGTTTCATCAATGTCAATGGTGAAGAGCAGAGTACCTATACGCCGGTCAATGGGTTCACTACAACTGACCTCGGATGTGAGAAAGGAAACAATATCTGTAATTTCGTCAATAAGGTTGACGGAGAGAATGCCAAACAATATTTCAATGCTTTCAACGAACTCTGGAACAATGACAGCCAGTTTGCCGATGTAACGGAACAGATAATCGAGAATATTTCAAACATCTACAAGGAGAATTCCCCTGAGTTCATCTATTTCGTTACTCTATACAACATTTTCAGTGAATTCCTTGAGGATATAT
>JAGHVP010000229.1 GCA_018064305.1 Candidatus Equibacterium intestinale
GACTACACCCGCTCCAATGTCCGCCGCGACATGCCGTACAACATTGCGGCATCGCTGCTGCTGCTGTTCTTCGCAGTCAACTTCTGGGTCGGCAGCGGCAACCAGACCATTTCGTGGATAGAGGGGCTGGTATTCCTGGCCTGCTTCGTGGGTTATGTGGCCGAGACTTTCAAAAACGGTGAGCCTGAAGAGGAGGATACTGAATCTTCTGCCGTGAAGAGCGTGTGGCTGCTTGCCCTGATGGTTCTTGCCGGCATAGGGATGCTGGTGCTGGGCGGAAAGCTGTTTGTGGACGAAGGCTGCGTGATTGCGCGCGAGCTGGGCGTTTCTGAAACTGTCATTGCCATAACTCTGATGGCCTGCGGCACTTCGCTGCCCGAACTTGCAACCTGCGTGGTGGCTGCGGCAAAGCACCGCAACCAGCTTGCTCTGGGCAACATCCTTGGCAGCAATGTGTTCAACATCCTGCTGATCCTGGGCTGCTGCTCGCTGGTGCGCCCGCTGGACGTGGACCCGCTCTGCCTCTTCTCTCTGTATGCACTGCCGGTGGTGGCGCTGGTCCTACTGCTCACTGCCTTCGTGTTCAAGAGAAACAGGCTGTGCCGCGCCGAAGGCATCTTTTTCCTGCTGCTATATGTGGCATACGTATTCTACACAGTTGCAGCGTAATACACAGACCATTAACTAACATAACTATAGGACTATGATTTACACAATCATCTATCTCCTGATTTTCATGCTTGCTCCGGCATTCGTGCTGTGGCTGTGCAGGAAAGTCAATTTCCTGGGAAAGATCGGCCCTATCCTCATTCTTTACATCTTCGGAGTTCTGATAGGACAGATTCCGGGACTGAACAATGAGGCCACTTTCTCTCTGAAGGATACCATCACCACCGTGATGATTCCGCTGGCTCTGCCGATGATGCTCTTCGGCTGCAGCTTCAACTTCAAGGATATGAAAGGCATCGGCAAATCGCTTCTTGTGGGCATTGTCGCAGTTCTTGTATCTACCGTGCTGGGTTATATCCTCTTCGGTCACAGGGTCGAGAACGGACCCCAGATAGCCGGGCTCCTGGTGGGCTGCGAAACAGGCGGCACCATCAACATGGCTGCCCTGAAGCAGGCTCTCCACGTTTCAAACGAGACTTATGTCCTGCTCAATTCCTATGACATGCTGGTATGCTTCCTCTATTTCATCTTCCTGCTGAGTGTGGGTATCAAGTGGTTCCGCAAGGTGCTCCCTCATACCGAGGAGGTCTACACCGCTGAGAATGAAAAGGAGGTGCAGGCTCAGATCGAGGCTGCCAACGCCAATCCTTATGCAGGTCTCTGGTCAAAGAAAGGTATCGGCCAGATTTTCAAGGTGTTGCTGGCAGTGGTGGTATGTATCGTGCTCTCTGCCCTTGTGGTAGTGCTTACAAATGTCACCATGACCCTTATCAAGGGTGAGCCGTTCGGATTGTCTGCGCTAACAGGTGGCTTCGGAAAGGGCTGGTTCATGCCGGTATTCATCCTATCCCTCACCACTTTCTCTCTTGCCGCATCGTTCCTCAAACCTGTAAGGAAACTTGACAAGAGCTACGACATTGGTCTGTATCTGATCTATATCTTCTCTATCGCAGTGGCTTCGATGGCTGATGTCACCAAGCTTAACTTCGGCCAGGAAATCTATACTTTCCTGTTCCTGCTGTTCATCATCTTCGCATCCCTGCTTGTCCAGGTGGTTCTTTCCAAGCTGTTCAACATCGATTCAGACATGATGGTGGTGACTTCTGTATCACTCATCAACTCGCCTCCCTTCGTGCCTATGATGGTTACTGCCATGAAGAACAAGAAGGTGCTCGTGCCCGGCATCACTGTGGGTATCATCGGTTTTGCGGTAGGCAACTACCTCGGTGTGCTGATGTGCCAGCTGTTCTCGATGTTCTAGACACTGCATGACTTTTAGAAAAAGAGGACGTCCGCAATTGTGATGTGAACCCCAAAAGGGCGGTTTAATATTATAATGAGTCACTCTACTGGTAAAG
>JAGHVP010000081.1 GCA_018064305.1 Candidatus Equibacterium intestinale
TGACATCAGCTCGGTGATGCCCAGGATGAACAGGGTGTTGAACAGGTTGCTGCCGGAGACATTGCCGATTGCAATGCCGCTGCGCCCTTTCAGGGCTCCGAAAAGGCTTACTGTAAGCTCAGGCATCGAAGTACCTATGCCCACAATCACCACACCGATTACAAACTCAGAGACATGGTACTTCTTAGCAATGCCAGTGGCGCCGTTGACCAGGAGGTCGGCGCCAAAGACAGTGAGGGCGATGCCCAGAATGAAAAGAAGTACTGTAAGTATCATCCAATACTAGTATTGATCCCAGCTCTTGATTGCTATGTCATCCATCGGCAGGTTGCAGAATGCAATGATGAATGCTGCGGCAAGACGGGGGTTGGTAATCAGAGGAATATTGAAGTCTACAGCGGCACGGCGTATCTTGTATCCGTTGCTGAGTTCGCCCTGCGTGAGGTTCTTGGGTATGTTGATTACCAGCTCGACCTCTTTGTTGCGGACCATGTCAAGCGCGCTGATGCCATCTTCCTGCCCTACTTCGCTGGGCCAGAGGACGCGTGTTGCAGGAATGCCGTTGTCTTTGCAGTAGCGGTATGTGCCGTCGGTTGCATATATTTCATAACCGTGCTCGATCAGCAGGCGTGAAGCCTTGAGCAGCTGTGCCTTCTGCTCACCTTCGCCTGATGAGAGGAGTATCTTCTTGCCGGGGATTCTGTATCCGACGGCAATCATAGACTTGAGGATAGCCTCGTCGGTGTTGTCACCGAGGCAGCCCACCTCACCTGTCGAAGCCATGTCCACACCAAGCACAGGGTCGGCCTTCTGCAGACGGCTGAACGAGAACTGCGAAGCCTTGATACCCACATAGTCAAGCTCGAAGGCACTCTTGTGGGGCGCAGCCGGATTTTCACCCATGATAACCTTGGTTGCAAGCTCGATAAGGTTGATCTTAAGCACTTTGGATGCGAACGGGAAGCTGCGTGACGCACGCAGGTTGCACTCGATTACTTTGATATCGTTTTCACGTGCCAGGAACTGGATGTTGAACGGACCGCTGATGTTGAGGGCTGCGGCAATCTTCCTTGCCACCTTCTTGATGCGGCGGGCAGTCTCTACATAAAGTTTCTGGGGAGGGAACTGGATTGTGGCGTCACCTGAGTGGACACCTGCAAACTCGATATGCTCTGAGATTGCGTATGCCAGGACCTCGCCTTTGTTTGCCACTGCATCGAACTCGATTTCCTTTGCATGCTGGATGAACGAGCTTACCACTACAGGGTGCTTCTTGGAAACATTCGCAGCGAGCTGCAGGAACTCATCAAGCTCGGAGCGGTTGGAACATACGTTCATTGCCGCACCAGAAAGCACGTATGAAGGACGCACAAGCACGGGGAACCCGACCTTGTCTACAAATTCGTATATATCGTTGAGCGTTGTAAGCTCTTTCCACTGGGGCTGGTCTACGCCGATCTTGTCGAGCATGGCCGAGAACTTGTGACGGTCCTCTGCGTTGTCGATGCTTTCGGCAGACGTACCAAGCAGGTTCACACCGTGGTGCTGGATCCTGAGAGCCAGGTTGTTAGGAATCTGGCCGCCTACAGATACAACCACACCGTGGGGATTCTCCTTGTCGTGGATATCCATGACACGCTCGAATGTGAGTTCGTCAAAGTAGAGACGGTCGCACATGTCGTAGTCGGTTGAAACTGTCTCGGGATTGTAGTTGATCATGATGCCGCGCCAGCCGCTCTTGCGGATTGTCTGGAGTGCATTCACAGAGCACCAGTCGAACTCTACGCTGCTGCCGATACGGTAAGCACCCGAACCAAGCACGATCACAGACTTCTTGTCGTCGTAGAAGTCGATGTCGTTTTCAGTTCCGTTGTATGTGAGATACAGATAGTTGATCTTTGCGGGGAACTCGCCGCCAAGAGTATCGATCTGCTTTACTACAGGAACCACACCCATCTGCTTGCGGCACTTCCTTACAATGTCGGTGTACTCATCGGTATCGATGCTGTCTTTATAAACGAGACGTCCGATCTGGAAGTCTGAGAAGCCGGCCTGTTTTGCAACGAGCATGAGGTCGTGTGACACCTCTTCGATGCTGCCGCATTTCTCGATTTCCTTGCCGATGTTTACAATGTTCTCAAGACGGTAGAGGAACCAACGGTCGATCTTGGTAAGATCGTGGATCTGGTCGACCGTATAACCTTTCTGAAATGCCTTTGCAATCACGAAGACACGGTTGTCGGTAGGTTCGCGGAGCGCCTTGTCTATGTCGTTCACCACAATCTCCTTGTTGGCCACGAAGCCGTGGGCGCCCTGCCCTATCATACGCAGACCTTTCTGGATAGTCTCCTCGAATGTGCGTCCGATTGCCATGACCTCACCCACAGACTTCATGCTGCTGCCGATTTCGCGGCTTACACCATGGAACTTGCTCAAATCCCAGCGGGGTATCTTGCAGACAACGTAGTCTACAGTGGGCTCGAAGAATGCTGTAGTGACTTTTGTAACTGAATTCTTAAGTTCGGACAGACCGAAACCGAGACCTATCTTTGCTGCCACAAATGCCAGAGGATATCCGGTGGCCTTTGAAGCGAGTGCGGACGAACGGCTGAGACGGGCGTTGACCTCGATTACACGGTAGTCATCAGATGCAGGGTCGAAAGCGAACTGCACGTTGCACTCTCCTACGATGCCGATGTGACGCACGATGCGGATGGCAAGTTCACGCAGCTTGGCGTGGTCGTGTGCCGAAAGTGTCTGGCAGGGAGCCACCACGATACTCTCTCCGGTATGGATTCCCAGAGGGTCGAAGTTCTCCATGTTGCAGACTGTGATGCAGTTGTTGTACTTGTCACGGACAACCTCATACTCTATCTCCTTCCAGCCTTTCAGGGATTTCTCGACAAGGACCTGGGGAGAATATGAGAATGATTTCTGAGCAAGCACATTAAGCTCCTGCTCATTGTCGCAGAATCCGCTGCCCAGACCGCCGAGTGCATAGGCGGCACGGAGGATTACAGGATATCCGAGGTCCTCTGCAGCCTTGCGGGCGTCTTCTATGCTCTCTACAGCATGGCTTCTGATGATCTTGACACCGATCTCTTCCATCTTGTTGTTGAAGCATTCGCGGTCTTCTGTATCTATGATTGCCTGGACGGGTGTTCCAAGCACCTTGAGGTTATATTTTTCAAGTATTCCTTTCTCGAACAGCTGCACGCCGCAGTTGAGGGCTGTCTGTCCGCCGAAAGCCAGCAGGATGCCCTGGGGCTGCTCCTTTGCTATGACTCTCACCACGAAATAGGGTGTTACAGGCAGGAAGTATATCTTGTCTGCTATTCCTTCTGAAGTCTGCACTGTGGCGATGTTGGGATTGATGAGGACTGTCTCAATACCTTCCTCGCGCATTGCCTTGAGTGCCTGGCTGCCGCTGTAGTCAAACTCGCCGGCCTCACCTATCTTGAGGGCACCGGAACCCAGAATCAGGACTTTTTTGATTTCTGTATCCATTGTCTGCCTGTATTAAAGGGATTTTATGAAACTTTCAAATATGTATGCAGTATCAACCTCGTATCCGTATGCCTCGGGATAGAACTGTATTGCCTGAAACGGAAGGCTCTTGTGTGCTATTCCTTCAATAGTGCCGTCGTTCAGGTTCTCGTAAGTCACTTTCCAATCTTCGGGAAGTGACCCGGCCGCGATGGCGAAGCTGTGGTTCTGTGATGTGGTGTAGCATCTCTGGGTACCGCTCATTCTGACTGGCTGGTTTGTGTGGTGGCCCGACTTGAGCTTGACAACCTTCGCTCCGGCAGCCATTGCCAGAAGAAGATTACCCATGCAGACGCCGAGGACAGGTTTGCCCTTTACCATGGCTTCCTTGATGTGGGCCACGGTCTCCTTAAGGAAAGTAGGGTTGCCGGGACCGTTCGAGATCACGAGTCCGTCGTAGCCGGCGGTTGCAGGATCGTTGTTGAAGTCATAGTTCCAGGGAACTCTAATAATCTCGACTCCGTTTCCGGCAAGGATCCTGAGAATGTTATGTTTTACACCGCAATCCACAAGCACTACCTTCTTACAGCCTTTCGGACCGGCATATCTTATCACCTCTTTGCATGAGACTCTCTCAACGAGGTTTTCAGAATAGGGATCTGTCATCGGGACAGGGTCGAAACCGTCGGGGATTATCTGGCAGAGCATCGAACCGCTTTCACGCACCACTTTTGTGATGGCGCGGGTGTCCACTCCGTAGATGCCTGGTATCTTGTGCTCTATGAGCCAGTCGTTGAGGCTGCATACTGCGTTCCAGTGACTGTAGTCGAACGACATGTCGGTCACGATAAGTCCGCGGATATGGCAGTTTTCGCTTTCGTAGCTCTGGCAGATGTTGTCGATGACAACCTCGGCAGGAGCGCCATAATTACCTATCTGGGGATACGTCACACAGAGGATCTGCCCCTCGAATGAAGGGTCGGTAAGGTTTTCCGGGAACCCGGCAGTTGCTGTAGTGAAGGTGAGAACACCGCAGGCTGGGGTTGTGTATCCAAAAGAATAGCCTTGAAAATCAAGGCTATTGTATAGTTGGAGAACAGATTTTGCGGTTGATGAGAGTTGCATTTTTTTTGTGCATTTAAAATTTCACAAAAGTAGTATTTTTTACTTTATGTTGCAACATTGGGGTGATTTTTTCTTTTTTCCGCCGGCACATATTAATATTTAAGAATATTTTCATCAGAAACTATTATCCGGCATTCTTTGACGATGATTTATAGAAAAATGAATCTGACAGTTGGAATATTTTGCAAAACCGGCAATTCTGGTTTCAAATTGTAATCGCCTAAAAAGTGCGTCACAATCATTTTCAACGCACTTTTTTTGTTTTTAATCTCAAATAATATAATTTTGCACTTGAAAATTCACAATCATTTTTACATCATTAATAGCAATATGAATGCACAGGAATATGTAAGCCAGTTCATGGCCGACGTGATAGCAAAGAACCCCAACGAGCCGGAATTCCATCAGGCAGTACGCGAAGTGGTGGAAAGCGTGGCTCCGCTTATTGTGGAGAACCCGCAGCTGCTCAACCTCAAAGTTATGGAGCGGATAGTCGAGCCTGAAAGGGTTGTCATGTTCCGCGTCCCCTGGGTGTCTGATTCAGGCGAGGTAATGATAAACAAGGGATACCGTATCCAGATGAACAGTGCCATCGGCCCCTACAAGGGAGGTGTCCGCTTCCATCCCAGCGTAAATCTCAGCATCCTCAAGTTCCTTGCATTCGAGCAGACCTTCAAGAACAGCCTCACCACCCTGCCCATGGGCGGCGGCAAGGGAGGCTCTGATTTCAACCCCAAGGGCAAGTCAGAGATGGAGATCATGCGTTTCTGCCAGAGCTTCATCACAGAGCTTTACCGCCATATCGGCCCCGACACCGACGTCCCTGCCGGCGATATCGGAGTGGGCGGCCGCGAAGTTGCATATATGTTCGGTCAGTACAAACGTCTGGCAAATGAGTTCACCGGCACTTTCACCGGCAAGGGACGCAGCTTCGGCGGGTCGATAATGCGCCCCGAGGCAACAGGATACGGTGCCTGCTATTTCGGCCAGGCGATGCTTGCCACACGCGGCGAGTCGTACAAGGGTAAGACAGTTGCAATTTCAGGAGCAGGCAACGTGGCCCAGTTCGCAGCGCAGAAAGCCACGGCTCTCGGCGCCAAGGTCGTGACCCTCTCTGATTCAAACGGATTCATATATGACCCACAGGGCATCAACGAAGAGAAACTCAAATATGTATTCATGCTCAAGAATGTCCAAAGAGGCCGTATCCGTGAATATGTAACAAAATACCCCGAGGCACAGTATTTCGACGGCCAGCGTCCATGGATTGTGAAATGTGACATTGCAATGCCCTGCGCAACCCAGAACGAGCTCAACGAAGAAGAAGCCAGGACCTTGATTGCAAACGGATGCACCTGTGTCGTGGAAGGAGCCAACATGCCCACCACCCCCGCTGCCATCGCAGTATTCCAGAACGCCAAGATACTCTACTCGCCCGGCAAGGCATCCAACGCCGGCGGCGTGGCCACATCAGGCCTTGAGATGACACAGAACTCCATCCGTCTCGGCTGGAGCAAGGAAGAGGTCGACCAGAAGCTGCAGAGCATCATGGCCAACATCCACGAGCGCTGCGTCGAGTTCGGCACTGAAGACGACGGCTATGTCAATTACGTCAAAGGAGCCAATATCGCAGGTTTCATGAAAGTGGCCGATGCTATGGTGGCCCAGGGCATCGTATAACACCCTGTCACCACAATATCCCGAACACATTAACGCATAAGGGCGGTTTCGATGGGACCGCCCTTATGTTGTATTCTGATTGCACGGGACCGTTCACGTTTTCCCACATTTCCGTGAACACTCCACGGCTTTCAGACCCCGAAACGGCCGCCGGCTGGGGGACCGTTCACGTTTTCCCACATTTCCGTGAACACTCCACGGCTATCAGACCTAGACACGGCCGCCGGCAGGGGGGCCGTTCACGGTTTGACGCATGTTCGG
>JAGHVP010000120.1 GCA_018064305.1 Candidatus Equibacterium intestinale
CCGTTCCGAAAAATGAAAATCTGTAGTGCTCAAACCTGACACCTCAAAAAGCTAAAGACTTGACATCAGGAGAGATGCACTACGAAAGATGGAAAGTTGGGTTAGATGTTTTGCACGAGGACAACCAGACATGATTTCATGCCTTTGTGAAAATCATCGTCATTCGAGATGTGGTCCGTATGTATGTCTGGGGCCGGTGGCGTGTGACGATGAGGCGGACATGGTGGCATCGTCACATGGAAGACGTTCTACAGATGGTCCTGGGACAGGTTACTGGTGACGATGAATGTCACGAACCATCCTCCGCATTGATTGGGGACAAAAACACCTCCTCAGTGTTCCCGGACAAGGTGCTAAACCGGCGAACGGGATCTAAACGCCCTCTCAGCGTTCCCGGAGAGACGTTCACATCGTAGCTCGGAAGTGGAACAAACCGGGCCGCTGCTGTAGCGTGCCATATCTGCGGCGGGAGGATGTAAGCTAGCGCCTGAGCGCAGCGAAGATAGCGCGTCCTCCCGCGCAGCATATATGGCCGCGGAAGTCCTGGCGGTCCGCGGACGAGGCAACGGGCGCGAACTCATGACACGGAAGCCCTGGCGGGTCGCAGAAGCCCCAAGGACCGGGGGGGGCAGGCCGCGGAAGCCCTGGCAGCGCGGACACTTTCGTGCCGGCATTCATGATGGAACGTAGACAGCGTACTGCTGCAGAGGTTTATGCGCCGCCGCCGGCCACGAGGAGAGTGAGGAGTGTGCCGTTGTCGGAGGGAGTGAGAGACGGCTTTTCGCAGCTGCCGGCGCCGAAGTATTTCTCGTACAGCAACATCGCATTGATGCTCTTGTATGCGCAGTTTGGCCAGAAAGAGAACCCTTCTTCGGGTGTCATCTCGTACCAGTCTGTCACAATCAGGCCCGAAAGCTTGTGCTGCACGTGGGTGAGGGTGGCAAGCAGGGCCTCGGCCTTTGCCTTCCAGCGCTCGTCGCCGGTGGCGTGGTAGGCCGCAAGGAACGCACGTGCCACAGTGGAGTTGGCGTCATCCACAGGCACCTGATATTTATACTGCTCGCACACTGCAGGCCAGGGAAGCCTGCGCACCCCGTTTTCATCTGGCAGCCAGTCCCAGTGCACGAACTGATCTTCGCAGAAACGCACCAGGTCGAGCGCGGTCTCCATCGGAACACCGTGGTCATGCCCTTCGGCAAGCTCGTAGAGCAGATATTCGGAATACATCGCGGCAGCCACGTATGTGAGGTTCTCGTATGGCTGCAGGCCGTTCACCGGAACATCCTCGAACTGGCCGGTGAGGTCGAAAGTGCTGACAGGCACATCTGCCATCCATTTTTCGGCAGCACGCGCCATATCGTCGAACTCTGTCACCCCGAACTCTCTGTTGAGGCGCGCCACAGTAAGAATCACCGGATGAGGCATCGCAGAGACATTCAGCAGCGGCTCACCGGTGGCATAGTTGACCTTTATGGGGAACGATCCGTCGGGACGCTGGATCCTGCGGTATGTGCGCATTATGTTCAAGGCAGAATCATAATACTGCTGTCCTCCTGTAAGGCGGAAGAGCGAAAGGAACGCATCGGCCACCGAGCAGGCCTCCATGGTCATGGTAGCACCCTGGTTGTCAGAGAGCTTCGCAGCAGAAGTCATTACAGTGTTGTTGTAATATGTGGGCGGGAAGTATGCCAGCGGAGCACCGGCAGGCTGCGCCTGGTCCATAAGGAAGCGGGCGGCGTTGCGGGCGCACTGCAGCGCCTCGTCTTTCATCTCTGGATAAAGCTGCGCCAGCAGAGCCTCCACCCCTACTGTTGCACCCACTATCTTGCAGGGATAGCTGTTGTATCTGAAATTCGGTTCGGGGACGATGTGGTCTTTCCACCACTGTGAATAGGCCATCCGGTGCATGGCAAGCAGATTCAAACGCGCCGCCTCGCCCAGAGAGCGGAAAGGTTGGTGGACCTCGGCCTCGTCAAAGGTGAAGTCACGCAGGAAGCTGCGCTTCAGCACAGTGGCAATTGTATCACCAGACGCATCCCTGGCATCCACCGTAAGGCAGACATTCCCCACGGGGATATCCATCCAGATTGCGGCAAGGTCCATGTGAGGGTCTTCACACTCGAACCAGAGCGTATCTTCTGCGCTGGCTTCCGGTATGACGGTAAACCTGTAACATGCTGCACCATCCACTTCGGGGATGTCGAAATACGGCACGTATGTAAACTTTACCGCATGCCCGTTCCAGAACGGGACATCTTCACCGTTTCCGGGATGCACCGGCATAAGGTATTCAGAATCCACGCCGTCTGTGCAGCAGTCCATGCAGCATGCAGCCAGCATACCACAAGCTATGGCCGCAAATACTGCAGCTATCGCAAACCATCTGTGTTTCATATAGTTAAATCTCTTTGTTGAGTGCTTCCCAAATCATATCCTTGAGATGCATGATACCTTCGCCCGACACTGAACTGATGAAAGTGTGAGGCACGCCAGTCGGCAATGTCTTTTCAATTGCCGCAGTAAGCTCTTCATCCAGCATGTCAGACTTTGTAACCACCAGGATGCGCTCTTTGTCAAGCAGTTCGGGATTGTAAAGACGCAGCTCGTTGAGCAGCACCTGATAGTCGCCCGCAACGTCCTTGCTGTCGGCAGGCACCATGAACAGCAGCATCGAGTTGCGCTCGATATGGCGCAGAAACCTGAGTCCCAGCCCCTTGCCTTCATGCGCGCCTTCGATGACGCCGGGGATGTCGGCAATCACAAACGACTTGTCGTCACGATATGATACTATTCCAAGACTTGGTTCGAGAGTGGTGAAAGCATAGTCTGCAATCTTGGGACGCGCCGCCGAAACTGTCGACACCAGAGTGGATTTGCCGGCATTCGGGAACCCCACAAGCCCCACGTCGGCCATGATCTTGAGTTCCAGGATCACCCAGCCCTCGACTCCCGGCTCGCCGGGCTGTGCATAACGGGGCGTCTGGGTGGTGGCAGTCTTGAAGTTGTTGTTGCCCCGACCGCCGCGGCCGCCCTTGCAAAGGATCAC
>JAGHVP010000200.1 GCA_018064305.1 Candidatus Equibacterium intestinale
CACGAAGCCGGCCGGCACAGCGGATACTCCCCTGGGAAGACACGAAACGGTCCGTCAGCCGCTTTTGCCACCGCCCGGGCAGACCCGACACCGCATCGTGACATATCTGAGGCGAAAAATCACTGGTCGCGAGGGCATTCAAGGCAAGCATGTTTTCGGCACAGGCAGCAGGGCTTTAGCCCGCTGGGGCGATGTGCTCCGGAGCATACTGCCTGACGCTCCTTGTCGGTGCGGATTGCAGTTGTTGCAGGCACCGAATCAGTGCATTTCTTGCATATCAGGAATATTCTCCATAACTTGGCGGAGTCCTGCGGGACAAAGTCAAAATATCATTTGTACTATGGAATTGGAAAAACAGATTCAGAAGGATATCATGGAGGCCATGAAGGCCAAGGAACAGGTGCGTCTTGCAGCTGTCCGTGCAATCAAGTCGGCAATCCTGCTTGCCAAGACATCAGAAGGTGGAGCAAAGGAACTGTCTGACGCAGACATCATAAAAATCATTCAGAAGCTTGCCAAGCAGCGCCATGAATCGGCAGACCTCTACGTATCAGCCGGCCGTCAGGAACTTGCCGACAACGAGTTGGCCGAGGCAGCAGTGCTTGAGACATACCTCCCCAAGCAGCTTTCAGAAGCTGAGGTGGAGGAAAGACTCAAAACCATTATCGCCGAGGTAGGGGCATCGAAGCCTTCAGACATGGGCAAGGTGATGGGCGTTGCCACCAAGCAGCTCGCAGGCCTTGCGGAAGGCAAGACCATCTCAGCCATAGTCAGGAAGTTGCTGCAGTAGCAAGACAGTCTCTTCTATCGTAAGGAGTTCTTTGCTGCAGACAGTCTGCAATGAAGTCTAGTTCTCCTTAGGCGTGAGCCTGAGGAGGAGGCAGTCGCCCTTGCCTATGGTATAGACGTGCCTTCCGGCACCCACTGGGTGGAGGCGTGCCTCTTTGTCAACCTCATATACTGTGGCCGTGTTGGTGAAGGTGACATCGGTGCAGACAGTGTGGTCCTTGCTCTGGATCATCAGGTATTCCACACCATCAGAAGAGAACCGTGACACAATTGCAGTGATGTCGGTGCTGAGAGATGTGACAACATCGCCAGCAAGGTCGCTGTCTGCAAACTGAGTATTTCGGGCTGGAATCTCGTCCTGGGCACCTCTCCACCATTTGAGAGCCTTGCGGTTCGTGCCCTTGGTGTGGCGTATCCATTTGACATCGCTGTGCAGGAATATACCTGCGCGGCGCTGCACCATAAGGTTGACTTCCTTCACCTGGTCATAGCAGTCGGTGGTGGTGCCGTCTTCCATGAACGGCGCAGTGTAGCAGTCTATATTCCACGCTTCTACTGTAAAATGAACGATACCGTGGCCGCCGTATGCCAGAATAGTGTTTACCTGCAGCAGCAGGCCTTCGTATGTCGGTTCGGCAGGTTCCTTGCTGAAGCGGCTGGTTGCAGTATAGCCCCAGAAATCGAGGTTGCGTTCCTGTGCCACCTTGAGGTCGGCTGCAAGCCCCTCATACCATACCTGAAGTATGAACTCTTCATCGCCCTCTTCCCATTCGCGTGTCACTGTCC
This sequence comes from Candidatus Equibacterium intestinale, assembly GCA_018064305.1. Taxonomy (GTDB): domain Bacteria; phylum Bacteroidota; class Bacteroidia; order Bacteroidales; family UBA932; genus Equibacterium; species Equibacterium intestinale. Next base: position 1,576 of record JAGHVP010000200.1, read on the forward strand.
ATGAGCCGGGCCTTGTGGTGTAGCGTACGGGGTAGCAGTCGGTATTGAACATGTCGGTGGGGTGCACAATGTCGCACCATCCGTTGAGGTAGCCTTCCACCTCATCCCAGATTCCGCCCTGTCCCATCGATGGAGTGTACCAGCCGGAGCAGGCAAGAAGGGCAGTGAAGAACCTGTGGTCCGGGTCAATCTCAAGGATGTCGTCCATAAGGCTCCTGATGTGCTCCATGTCCTCTGGACTGGTGGGCTCGTCAAGAATCTGATAGCCCCAGAGTGCGGGATTGTCTTTATATCGGTTCACTACATCCCTGAAACCTATCAAGGTGGTGCCGTCGGGCATTATGTGGTGCTTGCCCTCACGGTCGTAGGCATAACTGCCCATCGGAAGCACAACCTTTACGCCGGTCTGTGCGGCGGCCTCCATAACCTTGTCTATCTTTTCAATGGAAGGGTCTCCGTAGAAATCAGGGAAATATCTGTCTTCCTTCTGAACGCCCTTCGAGCAGAGTCCAGACTGAGAAGCAGTGAATCCGGCCTCTTCCAGCTTCCTGAAGTTCTCTACAGTTGAATTCTGCGCAGTGAGGCTGTTGTATCCATAGATGGGGAAAGTGTTCTCAACCACTGCGGGCACATCTTCCGAGGGGTCAGTTCCTCCTGCAGCCGGCTCCTGAATCACTCTTGTCAGCACCTTGTAGTTGCCGGCCTTGACCGTGACCAGGGCGGTGCGGGCAATCTGGTCGGGATTGGGTGCGGCGGTGAGCTGAAGCGATTCTGTACGGATAGATTTTGTGGGATTGTAAACCAGCCAGTCTGCATCGGTCACGGCGGTATACTCGAGATTCGTGTTGATCTTTACAGCCACCTTTCCTCCGGCTGCTCCAACACGTGCACCTGTGACGGCAGTCTTGGTGCCGTCTCCTTCATTCCCGCCTTCGCATGAAACGGCTGCCAGCACTTCATCTTCATAGCCTGAGAACTGCTTCTCGGCAACAATGGCCTGTCCCTTCCCGTCAGCTATAAATACATATATTGAATATAGTTTTTCATAGTCCACATAATTGCCCGGGTTTATGATGATGAATCCTCTGTTGGTACCCGCCTTTCTGATTTCGTACCGCCAGCCTTCAGGGACATAAACCATCAGCTGTGTATTTTCATCAGCGCCGGTAAGTTCGTACACGACCTCATTGTCTTCCATAATGAAGATTTCTTTGTCGCCGTACAGCTTCACGGCCAGCGTGTGCTTCTCGTCTTTCGGAATCACTATCGTGCTGCCGCCGGCAAGCGTGAATGTCACTGAAGCGTTGTCTTCGGTGACACTTTCGATGCAAGGCTTCCCTATGCTGCCGACAGCACCCCAGGTGGCACCTTTGTCTGTTGAAACCATCAGGGTGCTCTCTTCGATCCTGAACTGGGGAGGAACGGTCTCTCTGGATATCTCAATCTTCTTTCCGTCCCTTTCAATGAACTTTCCGTCGGCCATCCAGTAATACCTGCCGTTTTCCTGCCCCACACCGATGTTGAAGCCGTTGTTGTAGACAGTGACGCTTTCACCGTTCTCGAAAGTCACAACATATCCTGCAACGGAGCTGCCGCTTCCAACCGGAGTGAAGGTTGCTATCCTGCTGTCTTTCTCAAGCTGTTCGACAAGTGCCTGGAATGACTGTACGCTTGACGATATGTCGCTGCCTGAATTTTTCAGACTTTCAATCTGTGACTGCAGTCCGTCTATCTGTGATTGGTAATCGGTGCATCCCGCCAGCATGACAAGCAGAAATGCAATGATGAAAGGGAAGGTCTTTTTCATTATTGTCTATCAATTTATCTTCAAAATAAGTGCATCGCCGGGCTCAAGCGGATAGTAGGGCTCTTTCTTGGTGATAACTTTGCCTGCAGGTATGAGGGAACCGTCTTTCTCCACAATCTGGACATCCAGCCCCTTTGCGAATTCAATCTCAAGCTCTTCTGTCCTCTTGAGGTTCTGGTTGACCATTACCAGATATCTGTCATCTCCATTCTTGAGAAGTGACACCACTGTGTGGGTGTCGAATGCGAGATATTCAATGCCAAGGTCCATATATTCGGCGGTAGAAAGCTTTGTGGTGGCGGTAGGAACACTGCGTATGTGGCGGACCCATTCCACCTTGCTGCCCAGGAATACAAATGCCTGGTTGTTGAGCTAGGCATTGACCTGCTTCACCATGTCATATACTTCGGAATGGGTGCCGTCAAGCTTCATCGGAGCACTGCCGTCAACCCACCCGTCGGTCTTGTAATAAGGCACCATGTATGTGAAATACATGAGCGCCTGGCATCCGTATGCAAGGTTGGTGTAGTTCTGCAGCCGGAGCGCCTCCACGGAAGGGAACTCCTGACCGTCGAATTCCACGCTGCAGGCCATTCCGGCCAGAGGGATGTTTTTCTGCTGTGTGTACCCGCAGTAGTTTTCAAGACATTCATACCACCATGATGCCACAGTGTTGCCTGTACGGACCGGATACATGTCGAAGGCGAGGAACTGTGTGGGGTGTTTCAGGAAATGGTCGGTCACTGCATCCACGTATTCCGCATGAGTGGATGTGTTGGTGAAAGTGCTTACTGGAAGGAAGCAGGTGTACCAGGGATGGTCCGGGTCAAGTTTCTGATAAGCATCTATGTAGCTGCCGTAGGTGTCAAGTTCGTCAGCACCGGGCTCGTCACCTATCAGGTAGCCCCAGAGGGCGGGGTGGTCCTTTATTGCACCGACCACCTCTTCAACCGTCTTCTCTGGTCTGATCACAGCCTTAAGGACGGGGTCGAACCACTCGGTGAGCGGTATGCACAGCTTGACTCCGGTACCCTGGGCTGCATCCAGTGCCTTGATTACGTTTTCAAGCACTGTGGCTCCTTCGTATGCGTCCTTTGAGAAGTTGCTTTGAGAGATTGTGAAACCGGCCTCGGCCATCTTCACGAAGTTTTCGTGAGTGGCGTAAGGGGTGGGGATGCTGCTGTAGGCGAATATCTCGAATTTCTGTGCTTCAGGAACATCAGGGCCATCAGGCACTTCCGGATCTTCCGGGACATCAGGCTCTTCTGGAGTGTCGGGTCCGTCGGGATTCTCAGGATCGGGATCTTCGGTGGGGTCCACCGGCTTCTTGCCAGATGCGGTGCAGTGCAGGCCTGCAAGATATGCCCTGCCTTCGTTGTCAGATGCAGTGAGGATGATGTCGGTGTCAACCGCACCGGCCGGTGCCGTAATACGTACCGTACCCCCATTCTCTGTCTCTGAAATGATTACTGCGGCCCAGCCGCTGTTGCCGATGGCTCTTACCTTCGAACCGGCCGGGGCTCCCGACAATGTGTATGTGCCCTCGACTGTCTCGCCGTCGTATGCAGAAACAGGAGCTGCGTTGAAGGTGACCCCGTATTCCTTTGCACGCGGAATGGAAAGAGTGCTTCCATCTGCAAGCATGACAGTGACGCCTTCCGATGTCTCGGAGATGCCTGCCACAAGTGGTTTCTGCCATGACGCCATTGTCTTCCATGTCTTCCCGCCGTCTACTGTCATCTCGAGGCGGCTGCCGTCTGTCTTGAACTGTGGCGCGGGGGCTTCTTCTCCGCCAACCTCGATTCTGTTGCCTTCAGGGGTGGTGAGCCATCTGCCGTCTGCCTTCCAGTAGTATCTGCCGTTCTCTTCCGCAACCGTGACATTAGCCGACTGATTGTACAGCGTCACCTTTCCTCCCTCCTTGAAGGTCAGTTCGTATCCGGTGACCTTGCCGTTTTCATTGACCGGCAGGATTGATTCCAGTGGATCGCCTTTCTTTACAGCTTCAACCGTGCGTTCCAGCGCAGAAACGTTGGAAGCACTGGCAGAATATTCTTCTGAGAGCTGTGCAACCTGCTGTTTGAGAGCGTCAATCTGAGACTGATAGTCGGTACATGCGGCCATGCAGAGAAGCATGGCTGCGGCAAATGACAGTAGCTTTTTCATAGAGTGTGTTTAATCGAGTTTCAAGATAAGGGCGTCACCTTGTTCAAGGTTGTATACAGGTTTGTCTTCGGTGACAAGGTCTGTAATAGGGGTGAACGACCCATCCTTGTTTACAATCTGTGCCTTCTTCCCGTTTTCGTCAAGCTCCATAGAGAGCTTGTTCACGCTGCCGAGTGACTGGTTTACAATTACCAGATAGCGGCATCCTTCATTCTCGATCAGAGAAACAACTGCATGCTGTGATGCCTTGAAGTATTCAAAACCTACAGAAGTGTAGTTTGCCACACTCAGTTTTGTGGTGGGGAATGTACCGGGGAGAGCCTCTACGCTGGTTGTATGGCGTACCCACTTCACCTTGCCGCCCAGGAACACCCACGCCTGGTTGTTGAGCTCGGCATTGACCTGTTTCACCATGTCGTAAACGGGTGAAAGTGAAAGGTCGCGGTTCATGGGAGCACTGCCGTCGAGCCATCCATCAGACTGATAGGGAGGGCATACGTATGTGAAATACTGGATTGCCTGGCAGCCGTATGCAAGGTTGGTGTAGTTCTGCAGGCGGAGCGCCTCTACTGAAGGGAACTCCTGGCCGTCGAATACCACGCTGCAGGCGAATCCTGAAAGAGGGAGGTCATATTCCTGTGCATAGTGGAAATAGTCTTCCAGTGTGCTGTACCACCAGAATGCCACCTGGTTGCCTGTGCGTACAGGGTAGAAGTCGAATGCAAGGAACTGGGTGGGATGTTCCAGATGGTACTTGCAGGCAGCTTCGACATATTCCTTGTGCGTGTCGGTTCCGTTGAGGTTTGCATCTGGGTTATTGATGCCTGCGGCTACGGGAAGGAACACAGTGTACCACGGGTGGACAGGGTCATATTTCCTCATCTCCTCGACCATTTCTGCATAGTGGTCGAGATGGGCCACGCTGGGCTCGTCACCTACTATATATCCCCAGAGGGCGGGGTGGTCCTTTACGGCATTGATATACTGCTCCAAAGTTACAGTCTGCTGGAATTCGCCTCCGAAAAAGTCTCCGATGGGGATGCAGAGCTTCACACCTGTCCCCTGGGCGGCATCAAGACCGGCAAGGGTGAGGTCGATGTCAAGCGGGCCGCCCCATTTGCCATAAGCGAAGCCGGCTGAAGAAATTGTAAAGCCGGCAGCAGCCATATCGAGATATCTTTCGCGGGTTGCTGCAGTGCCGCCGAAGCTTGCGTATGCAAGGATTTCGAATTTGGGCTGCGCACCGCGTGCGATACATCTGATTGATGCGAGGTAGGTCCTGCCTTCACTGTCTGAGGCAGTGAGTATGACGTCTGCATCCGCAGCACCGGCAGGCGCTGTGACACTTACCTTTCCACCCCCGGCGGTCTGCTCTGTAACTTCGGCCTTCCAGCCGTTGCTGCCGAATGCGTACACCTTGGTGCCGGCAGAAACGCCTGTAAGACTATATGAAGCAACGGCTGTCATGCCGTCAAATACTCTTACGGTATCTGCCACGAAAGTGACCTCTGTCGCCTGCTCCTTGGGAATGGTGATTGTGCCGCCTTCTGTAAGTGTGATGACCACTGCTGCGGGGGTGTCTTCAATCTTTGCTATGTAAGGCTTTTCCATCTGTGCCGCCTCGTTCCATGTCTTCCCGCCGTCGAGTGACATCTTCAGTGTGCAGTCTTCAACCTTGAACTGTGGTGCTGGAGCCTCGTCGCCGCCCACCTCGATGCGGTTGCCCTCAGAGTCCTTCAGCCACCCGCCGTCAGCTTTCCAGTAATATCTGCCGTTGTCTTCGCCCACAGAGACGTTGCTGGCCTGGTTGTAGACAGTTACGCTGCCGCCGTCCTTGAACGTGAGGGTGTAGCCTGTCACGGTTCCGTTTTCGCTCACGGGAACAATGGACTCTACGGAATTGCCTGTTTTTATGGCATTGACGGCACTTTCCAGTGCATCAATGTTGGAATCGGAACGTTCACATAACTGTGAAAGTTCGTCAATCTGTTTCTTGAGGTCGTCAATCTGTGTCTGATAGTCGGTGCACGACATGCCCAGTGTGAGGCAGGCTGCAAGGCAGAAGCTGAAGAAGAAATGTCTCATTATGTCAATAATTAATAGATGCTGTCTGAAAATAACTTACAAATATAACAACAATAATTGGATATGCAGGAGTTTGCATTTAAATAAAATGTATTACATTTGTTGCGCAGAAGCTATGGAATATTTGAAATCACACATCCATCATCACCATCACCCGTCTCGAATGAGGTAGGGCTGAAGATGTTTTCCCATACGGCTAATGCGGCGCATCGATGACTTACCTGAAACTTCGGGTAGGTCTTTTTTTTGAAATAAACAGAATAATATGATAAGAATTGCAATCCAGTCAAAAGGCAGACTCAGTGAGGAAAGCCTTGCCCTGATGAATGAAGCGGGCATCAAGATAGACGAACTCAAGCGTAAATTCCTTTCACGCGCAGTGAACTTCCCACTGGAGGTACTCTACCTCCGCGATGATGATATTCCCGGGGTGGTGGAAGAGGAATCTGCCGACCTGGGCATTGTAGGCTACAATGAGGTGGCAGAGACAGGTGCTGATGTAAAGATAGTGCGCAAGCTGGGGTTCGGTGCGTGCCGCATCTCGATTGCAATCCCGAAGGACCAGGAATACACAGGCCCGCAGTTCCTGAGCGGCAAGCGCATCGCCACATCATATCCGAATGTGCTGGAAGCATGGCTTGAAGAAAACGGTGTTGACGCCGAGATACAGAAGATCATGGGCTCTGTGGAGATTGCACCCGCCGCCGGCATTGCCGATGCCATCTTCGATATCGTGTCGTCTGGCGGAACACTTGTATCGAACGGTCTGAAAGAGGTTGAGGTGGTGCTGAGGTCAGAAGCTGTGCTCATTGCCGGCAACAACATGTCGGAAGAGAAGCAGCAGATTCTGGATTCCATGCTTTTCCGCTTCGATGCAGTCGAGAACAGCCGCGGAAAGAAATATATCCTCATGAACCTTCCCACTGAGAAGGTGGAGGAGGCTGTGAAGATTCTCCCTGCAATGCGCAGTCCCACCGTGATGCCCCTGGCTGCAGAAGGGTGGTGCTCGCTCCACTCGGTGGTGCACGAATCAGAGCTCTGGGACAAGATAGAGCGGCTGAAAGCAATTGGTGCCGAGGGCATCCTTATCCTTAACCTTGATAAAGTGATAGAGTAATGGAACTTATCATAAATCCGCAGAAAGAGCAGTGGGGGGCCTTGTGCAGAAGGGCTACCGCCGACAACTCAGTGATAGAGGGGCGGGTGCGCTCCATCCTGGACAGGGTCAGGAAAGGCGGTGATGCTGCATTGAAAGAGATAACTGCAGAGATAGACGGCAGTGCTCCTGAGAGTTTCCTTGTAAGTGCTGAAGAAATCAGGCAGGCCGGAAGCCAGGTGGGTGAAGACCTGAAGCGGGCCGTGGCGGTGGCTGCCTCCAATATCCGTGCGTTCCATGCAGCCCAGGCGTCGGAGCCTGTGGAGGTAGAGACCATGCCGGGCGTAAGATGCCGCCGCCGCCAGCTTCCCATAGAGAAGGTGGGGCTTTATATCCCCGGTGGCAGTGCGCCGCTCTTCTCGACCCTGCTGATGCTGGCAATCCCGGCGCGCCTTGCGGGCTGCCGTGAGGTGGTCCTTTCCACACCATGCGGGAAGGATGGCTGTGTATCGCCTGCAATACTCTATGCAGCAAGTGTCTGCGGAGTTGACAAGATTTACAAGGCTGGCGGTGCACAGGCCGTCGGCGCTATGGCGTACGGCACTGAAAGCATCCCCAGAGTGAGCAAGATATTCGGCCCGGGCAACCGCTATGTCACCTTTGCGAAGCAGATTGTAAGTTCGGAAGGGGTGGCGGTAGATATGCCTGCAGGTCCTTCGGAGGTGATGGTCCTGGCCGATGGAAGCGCGAAGGTGGAGTTTGTTGCGGCCGACCTGCTGTCGCAGGCCGAGCACGGTCCCGACAGCCAGGCCATGCTTGTGGCATCCAGCATTGCATTCGCAGAGAAGGTGCGTGCGGAGGTGATGCGCCAGCTGGATCTTCTTCCCCGCGGTGCCATTGCATCCAAAGCCTTGGAAAACAGCCGCCTGATTGTGATTGAAGAGCGCGGCAGGATGCTGGAGTTTGCCAACTGCTATGCGGCGGAGCACCTTATCGTGTCGCTGGAAAACCCTTGGGAGGCAGCGGAGCAGATTACTGCGGCGGGCAGTGTGTTCATAGGCAACTATTCGCCCGAAAGGGCGGGAGACTATGCATCAGGCACCAACCACACTCTCCCCACCATGGGGCTGGCAGCTGCATACAGCGGCATCGGACTGGACAGTTTCATGCACTCTATAACGTATCA
>JAGHVP010000145.1 GCA_018064305.1 Candidatus Equibacterium intestinale
CAATGTTCTTGGCAGCGACGGCAAAGCGCTCTAGTCTTTACACAATAATCAAAAAAAGGATGGCCCGAACGGTCATCCTTTTTTGTGTCCTGCGCTCGCCGGCAGAAACACGACGACAACCCTTCCAGCCATCACCCACGCTTTTGCCGGGGGACCGCGAACACTTTCCCGACTTTCCGTTCGCAGTGGCACCGTTTCTGAGCCCAACCCCCGCTTTTGCGGGGGGACCGCGAACACTTTCCCGCCTTTCCGTTCGCGGTGGCACCGTTTCTGAGCCCAAACCCCGCTTCTGCCGGGGGACCGCAACACTTTCCCGCCTTTCCGTTCGCGGTGGCAATCTCCCGCGCCTCTGGGCAGCAGCTGGCAGTTGCTGCGGAGCATCTGCGCTCACTGCGTTCGCTCCGGCCCTCCCACAGCATCTTTCGTCCTGCTAACTCAGAACTCATCTGCTGCAGGCCCCTCCCGTTTGAACGCCACGGTCGCGAGGGTGTTAACAGCAAGCATCTTTATGCTTGCGGCCCGAGCAGCAGGGCTTTAGCCCGCCGGAACGATATGCTCCGCAGCAGCCCGCCAGCCGCGGTTCCAAAAGGCGCGGTCCCGCTAAGAGTACACGCCTGACCGTTTGCACCCGACAGCAGAAGCAAAACACCCCCTCCGTGCCCCCAAATGGCAGTCCGCATTCCCATCAAGCAACAGATGGCGCGCTGGCAGTTTCTTAAAGCCGAAAGTTTTGGCCTGGTTCCTCAGGAATATTTGCAAATGAGCAATGTTTTCCGCAACTTTGCCGATGGACAAAGTGTCCTGTGGGGTTATTGTTTAACAATTAATGATCGAAGGGAAGAAAATGAACACTTACCACATCTACAGCGAAGGAGACCTTGTCCTTTTCAGGGACAATTCCGACAAAATCTATTTCAACAACAAGTTTGCGGCCGTTTGTCACAAATGCTCAGTCGAAGCACTCGGACTGGATATTCTTTCCACACACTTTCATTCCGTTGTAAATGCTGCTGACGACAGCCAGATAGAAGAAATGGCAAACATGTTGAAAGTGTCTTACGGGTTACACTACAGGTACAAGTACGGACACCCTATCGGCAACAAATTCAAGATCAGTTTTCCTACGATATTGGGGAAGGAGAAAATCCGTGATAAACTGTTATATGTAATGACAAATTCCGTTCATCATTTTGTCACTGATTCTCCGTTCAAAGATCAGTATTCAAGCGCCAACTACATATTTACTTCCGAGTACCTGCCTGTCAACTTCAGACAAGCGCTTGCCGGACATGTCACAGAATTCGGCAATCTACCAGCAAGAAAGCAGAAAGAATTAATGAATGCCGACATTATTCCCGATAATTATCTGGTTGCACCAGACGGAATGATCTGGCACAACTCATTCATCAACGTTCAAAAGACAAGGTTATACTTCAACAACAGTTTCAATAGTTTCAGGTACCACATCGATACGGAGGTCAAAGACACGAGAAAGCAAAGCATTACCGAGAACAGGCAGGCTGTCTTATGTGACGGTCTGGACGATGAAGTCGTCTGCAGAGAGATAGACCTGTTTGCTGCCGAACACGGACGAAAAAGTTTCCACTTCCTGAGCGATTTGGAAATGACAGATTTACAGAACATCCTCCGTCTGAAAGGGATATCCCAAGAGCAGCGGCGCAGATGTCTGTGGCTGAAGGAGGAAAAATAAAACGAGTATGGCTGTTGACTGCACCCTACTTCCTGCCAGCGGATTTGGACGCAGCAGGTTTCCCTGAAACGGGGCCGCCTGCAGCAGGTTTCCCTGAGGCACGCTCGCCGGCAGCGGGCTTCCTGTCCACAATTGCCTTCACCAGGATTGCCGCAAGCATAAGCAGGAGCATGAAGCAACAGAAACGGCCCACAAAGTCGCCGTGCTCGGCGAAATAAGTGAGCTTGTCGTTGCGGTTCACGGTACCGCGTATTGCAGTGGGCACCCACCAGCCCGTCTGCTGCACCACATCGCCACGCTGGTCTATGAAGCCCGAGATGCCTGTGTTGGCCACATGCACCACGTCGCGCCGCGTCTCGATTGCGCGCAGTTTGGCATATCTGAAGTGCTGGCGGTAGCCTGGCGTATCGCCCCACCACCCGTCATTCGTAATCACTGCCACGAAGTCGGCCCCGTATTTCGCAGTCTTGCGGAAATAGTCACCATAAATTGACTCATAGCATATCATCACACCAACTTCAGTTGAATCCTTGCAGTGCAGGTTCTCCACGTCATCGCTGATGCCGTAGCTGCTGCTCGAGCCGCCGCATGCCTCCATTATCTTGCCCAGGAAAGGGATATATCTCTGATAAGGGATGATTTCCACCGCCGGCACAAGCTTCGACTTGTGGTAGAAATTCCTGATGCCGCAAGTGTCGATTGCCATGGCAGTGTTGTATGAAGAATACCACATTCCACCGCCAACCTCTGCAGCGCCTGCAGGTGCAAGTGCCTTGGAGCTGAAGAACCTATAGGTGATTGCGCCCAGGATGAAGTTGCAGTCAGGGTGAGCCTTTTCAAAAGACATCACAGAACGGTAGGTTGTATTGCCTTCCGGCTCGTCCAGATTGAACCTGAACGTATAAGTCTCGGGGGTTATCACGTAGTCTGTCTGAGGCGTGACCACAGAATCGATGAGCGAGAAAAGGCGCTGGTCCTGGATATCCTGCGACAGGCCGCCGTGCTTCTCGTGGTATGAATCTATGTTCGGCTGCACCGCCACAACCTCAACCGGGTCGTCTGTACACTGGTAATTGCGGTAGATATGCAGCGATATCACCATCGGCACAATCACTACCAGAGCCTCGGCCAGCCCCAGGGCAACGGTGCCGCGCCTGTAAAGCACAGGATGCACACCCTCAGGATTCTCTGCCCCGCTCTTGGCAATGATTCGGCGGACCGTCTCATAAAGCAGCACATTGCTCAGAAGGATCCAGACAGAGCCGCCCAGGAAGCCGGTATATTCATACCACTGCACCAGATGCGGGCTTGTGGCGAACGAATTGCCCAGGTTCAGCCAGGGCCACGAAATCTCGATGTTCTGGTAGACACGCTCCCATGCCACCCATAAGACAATCAGGAACACGTAGCTCTGGGCGCGGGTCAGATGGCGGCGGCTCTTTATGAACCACCAGAACATAAGCATCATGACAGCACTATTGACAGCAATGGCAGATGCCGCACCAATCACCGATATCCAGTTTATCCAGAAGGTGGTGGCAATGTTGAACAGCAGGAACGCGCTGTAGAGCAGCATCTTGCGATGTCTCGGCTCTTTTTCAATGAACAGATCTGCCAGCGCCAGCAGCGGTGTGAATGCAAAAAGTGACACCCACCCCAGGTGTGGCACGAGATATGGAATAGACAGCAGGCCGGCAAACAGAAGTATGTATATCAGAATTTTCTGCTTCATGTTGAAAATTTTGGTCAAAGTTAATAGAATTATAAAATTTTGATGCATCTTTGCCGGCAGAATATAACACCTGGGGATGTTTTGGTTTTGACAGCAATCGATTTCTACAGGTAAGCACGCCGAGAGTCGTGGCCCCTCTCGTAAATCTCAGACCTCACGCCTTAACTGGCAACAACACTTATGCTCTCGCTGCGTAGTCTTGACTAAGTCAGACTCCTTAATCCCGCCCTCAAGGAGGGCCGGACGAGTGTCCCGCCGGATTTTTTTGGAAGTTCGGTCCGGAGTCCGGGGCATCGACAGAACGAACCCTGCGGGCACATAACGCCTCTGACGGTGCTTTAAGTTTTAGAGGATAAGGGTGTGATGGCCTGCCGGCCGGCAGTCACTCCCCGACAATCAAAGGTCGG
>JAGHVP010000045.1 GCA_018064305.1 Candidatus Equibacterium intestinale
CCTTGGACTCATGCACTGGAAAGACTTCATAGAGATGGACTCCCAGACAGCCTACTTCGACTTCGACGGATTCGGCACAATCACATCCGACGAGCTCAAGGACATGGAATTCGGCGACCGCTTCAGCAGTCTGGGTGACGGATTCAAGAATATGGACCAGCTTGACCTTTCAGCCCGCGGCGGCAACTCAAGGCTGCTCCACGCCACCCTGAACATTGGTGCGGAATACCAGGTTGTGAAGATACTCTCTGCAGGACTGCTCTTCACCACCCAGGCCGGCCCGGTATGCAACTGGACAGAGACACGCCTCAGCGCCAACTTCAAGCCTGCCGGCTGGTTCAGCGCCAGCCTCAGCGGAGCAGTTTCCACCCTGGGTCCCGAGCTGGGCTTCGGCTTCAACCTCCACAACAGGGTCTTCACTCTGTTTGTGAACGCCAACGCACTCTCTACCAGGTACACCACTCCCATCAATGCCGACGGAGTAAGCCTCCAGCTGCCTGTAGGCCCGCTGAAGGGTGATGTTAACTTCGGACTGGTACTGAATCTCAGCAAGAAGAGAAACTGGTAGTGCCGCGCCTTCCGGGAAAGAAGCCTGTGACGCCACGCCGGAAAGATTCCGGCACACGCCCCTACCACTCAGCCATCTTACGGTTGTATTCGCGCATAGCTTCGAATGTAGCCACACCTTCGGGTGTCTCTGCACTGAAGCTGTGCTCGGTGCTGCCGCTGCGTGAGAAGTTCCACGCCAGGCTCAGCTGCACCTTGTTGGCAAAGAATGCCTCGTAGTTCTCTATCATCTTCTCTACTGTAACATCTGCGGCACAGTGGAACTCACCCACATAATACACCTTGTCGATATCCACGGCGGCCTGCTTGCAGCATGCCACAGCCTCGCTCAGCACCAGCGGGATCTCGCGGTCTGAGAAAGCGCGCCAGGGGTTGTAGATATGGTCGGGGGTGTCGGTGTTGTAGTAGCAGTGCTCCGACACGGCATCCATGTTGTCGGGGTTGAAAAGGTTCGATATCTCGAGATACTGGGCGTATGAGTCGTGGTTTGCGTGGTTGTCGATATATGTCTGGAAATCGCCTATGGGCTCTGTTTCGTGGGCCAGATGCCACTGCACGTTGCGCATAAGGCTGTTGCCACCGGCAATCATGCGGTGGTCGGGGTCGCACTCTGTGCAGATTCGGGCATATTCCTTATAGCAGGCGCTGATGTCGAAGGGGGTGACGGGGCTTTCGGGATGGGCGTTGCAATCGAGGTTGAACTCGTTGCCGCACTCCCAGATGGCAGCGCTCTTGTGACTCTTGAGGGTGTTTACGATATCGGCTGTGTACTGCTGCATGGCCTTGTAGGTCTGGCTTTCGGGGTCGCCCCACGCGCCGTAGATCTCGCCGAAGCGCTGCGGCAGGCTCTTTATCTGCCAGAAGAAGCTGGGCACCAGCAGGATGTGGCAGCGGTCGGCCACAGCACCTATGGTATCAACCTTTGCAAGATATGCCTCACGGTCGTTGAAATAGAGGTTCATCTCGTGAGGATAGTACACACCGCAGTTGAAGCGGATGATGGGGCATTTCTGCTCCTGAAGCAGCCCGAGGGTGGCGTAGATATGCGAGAAGTCGCGGTTGTCGCCCCCTGCAAAGAGGTCGTAGCAGTTCACTCCCGCAAGATACACGGGCCTGCCTGCAAGCAGCATCACGGGCTCGCCCTCCACCTCACCTTTCTGGATGCCGAGGGGGCCGCTGTAGTCTTCTGACCAATAATCTGTATAGGCTTTGCAGAAGTCTCTCTCTTCTGCCCTGCAGCCGGCAAGTGCAAGTACGAGCGCGGCCGCTGCAATGATTCTGAAGTATGATTTCATAGCGGTTT
>JAGHVP010000208.1 GCA_018064305.1 Candidatus Equibacterium intestinale
CCGGCAAATACAAAGGCATCTGGTATGTATCAGACAGCTTCGTAAGATACAAGACAATGGATATCATGGTTCACAAGAACGCCATCCCCAAAGATATCCGCAAGAAAATGGGCATTAAATAATCAAAGACTATGAAAAAGCACATCCCCAACATCATAACTTGCTTCAATCTGATTTGCGGCACCTGCGCTGTGATACTTACCCTCTGGGGTCTTTTCCATCAGGCGTTCTGTTTTATCCTGGCGGCGGCTGTGTTTGATTTCATGGACGGTGCCTGCGCACGCGCACTCAAGGCATACTCCATCGTCGGCAGGGAGCTGGACTCCCTTTCGGACCTTGTAAGTTTCGGTCTGGCTCCCGCGCTGATGATGTTCAACTGGTATTACAGAACCACTCAGATTCCCGACGGCAATCCCAGCATCCTCGCTTTCGCAGCGCTGCTGATAGTGCCGTTCTCTGCTCTGCGCCTGGCCAAGTTCAACTGTGACAACCGCCAGACACACAGCTTCCTGGGGCTCCCCACCCCCGGTTGCGCAATGATTGCAGCTTCGCTGGTTTCATACGCCGACATCTGCAGCATCCGCGGCCTCGACACCACCATCAGCGGCCTGGCATCTTCGGCATGGTTCATCCCCGCCCTGGCAGTGGTGCTCTCTATCCTTCTCATCACAGAGATCCCGATGTTCTCAGGAAAAGAAAAGATGAACCTGCGCCACTATGTATTTGCAGGATGCGCAGTGGTGATTGCAGTTCTTGCAGCAATTATGCAGGGCGGCAGGCTGGGCTTCTTCGGCACAGTGAGCCTGATATTCCTGCTGCTTTTCTGCTGCTATATCCTTATTTCCATACTGATTCCGGCCCCCAGGACGGAAGAGCCGGCCGAGGTTACTGGAAATTAACCATCATATTCTTGAGCTTCAGCTTGTTGTATTCGCTCTCTGCCTTGACCTTGTCAATGATTGAGCATACAATGTCGAACATTCTGCCCCCCTCACGATAGTCTGTGGGGCAGATGAAGTTCACGCGGTCTTCACGCAGGAGCTGCGCTGCCTCCGCCCTCTTCTTCTCGCTGCTGTAGACAGCAATGGCGTTGCCGCCGAACATCTTCACTATCTTCATGCAGGGCACGTCGGTCTGGCCGTCTCCGAAATAGATCATATTGCTGAAAGGCACGGGCTTGTCTTCGTCGGGAATGCTTTCGTTAACCCGGCGGTTGTCGGCAATGTCCATGATGCCCTTGGTAATCTTGAACAGGAACTGTGTCTTGGCGGTAAAGTCCACCGCCACAGCGGGCCACACGGCCTTTCCGCTCTTGTCATAATAGAAAGAGCATGCAAAAATCTTCTTGAACTCGTGGGCAATCTCAGAGCCCTCTATCATCTCCGTCAGCCCCGACGAGTTGATGTAGTGCTCTACCACCACCCCCTGCGACTCGCCATATTCATTGACCATCCCGAACCACTCCTTCACACCGGGGAAAAGCTCGATATTGCGGCCGAACTCCACAAAAGACTCTCTTTTCAGTGAGATGCCGGCCTTGCGTGCCCCGTCTATCATGATTTTCATATAGGCAAGCACGCTGTTCATCTCGCGTTCCTCGCTTATGCTGTTGCTGGCCTCCCAGAACTCCTGCGGCGACTTGCCCAGAGCCTGTATGAAGCCGTATTCCTGCATGTTGCCCGGTGAGAGCGTTCCGTCGAAGTCGTAGATCAGTGCTACTTTGGTCTTTTTGTTGAACAGGGCGGACTTGGGGTTGGATGTTACTATTTGAACTGCTCTTTCAAAGCTGCCAGGCGCTCGTCTGCATCAGCTCCGCGCACACCGAAGTAGAACTTGATTTTGGGCTCGGTGCCTGAAGGGCGCACAGAAACGATTGTGCCGTCGTCACACTTGAACTGCAGTACATTGGACTTGTCAAGGCCTGTCTTTTCAGGATAGAGGTAGTCGATAACCTCAACCACCTTGCTGCCAGCCAGCTCCTTGGGAGGATTCTGGCGGTATTCTTTCATGATGTTCTGAATCTCAGCGGCACCTTCCTTACCCATGCGGTAGATTGAAGTGAGCCCCTCTTTGTAATAGCCGAACTCTGCATACAGCTCCTGAAGGTAGCCGTAGAGAGTCTGGCCGCGGTCTGCCAGATATGCGGCGCACTCTGCAAGCAGTCCGCATGTTGCAGCCGAATCCTTGTCGCGTACGAACGTGCCGGGGTTGAAGCCGTTGCTCTCTTCGCCGCCGCCGATATACACCCTCTTGCCTTCGTTCTCACGAACCACGGTGGCGATGTTCTTGAATCCTGTGAGGACATTGAAGAGCTGCACATTGTATTTCGCACAGATTGCGGTAAGCATCTCTGTGGTCACGATAGTCTTGATCATATACGGGTCGCCCTCCTTCAGCTTGCCCAGTGCATCCCACCTCTCGAGCATGTATGCATAGAGGATAGATGCTATCTGGTTGCCTGTAAGAAGCGTAAGCTCACCCTTGTCGTTGCGCACAGCCAGACCGATGCGGTCTGCATCGGGGTCTGATGCCAGCACAAGGTCGGCCCCCTCCCTGTCTGCCAGCTCCATCGCCATCTTCATGGCAGTGGGCTCTTCGGGGTTGGGCGACACCACTGTGGGGAAGTCACCGTCGTTCACATCCTGCTCCTTCACATGGATCACATTGGTGAAGCCCATCTTTGCAAGGAAGGGATACACCGTGCGGCTGCCTGTGCCGTGGAGCGGAGTGTAGACTATCTTCATGTCGCTGTGGCGTTTCACTGAATCGAGCGAAAGCATCAGAGTGTAGATGGAATCGAGGAATGCCTTGTCAACCTCAGCTCCGATGGTGACGGGCTTGAGTGCGGGATCGTCGTTGAACAACACCTGGCTGGGATCTGTGATCTTGTTGACCTCTGCAATGATGTTGACATCGTGGGGAGCTACAATCTGCGCACCGTCCTCCCAGAACACCTTGTAGCCGTTGTACTGCTTGGGGTTGTGGCTGGCTGTTATCATAATGCCGGCGTTGCAGTTCAGATGGCGGATAGAGAAGCTGAGCTGGGGTGTGGGGCGGATATCGTCGTACATATATACCTTGATGCCGTTCTTGAGAAGCACACCTGCAGTGATGTCTGCAAAGAAACGGGAGTTGTTGCGGCTGTCGTATGAAAGCACCACAGACTTGGGAGCATCGGGATAAAGGCTCTTGAGATAGTTTGCAAGCCCCTGGGTGGCCATGCCCACTGTGTATTTGTTCATGCGGTTGGTGCCGACATCCATAATGCCGCGGAGCCCGCCGGTACCGAATTCAAGGGTACGGTAGAACCTGTCTTCAAGTTCTTTCTGGTCACCGTCAATCAGTTCTGCAACTTTCTTTCGTGTCTCTTCGTCAAAGCTTGGTGAAAGCCAGCTTTTTGCAACGTCCAAGTAATTCTTTTCCATTATGATATTGTGTTATTGTTCAAAAGTTTGTTCATTTTATAGTTTTCAAAGGTAGTAAATTTTCAGGCAATCTGTGTATATTTGTGTAGCAACAAAGCTGTTTTTGCCATGAATGCCGAAACTCTGTGCTTTATTCTGGAGCACGAAAACGACAATACAGACTCTCTCTTCCTTGCAAAGGGCAACTATCCCGAGGTGGATATCGAGGCCGCGGTGCATGCCATAGAGGCGCGCCGCAAGGTACGCACCAAGATTCCGATATGGTACGAATTCACCGATATCGAATACCCCACCTCCCTTTCGGTGGAGCAGTGCAGTTCGCAGGCCACGGCGCTCTACAAGCAGAACCTGGTGAAGGGATGGAAGGCACGTGAGGTGCTTGACCTCACCACGGGGCTCGGGGTGGACAGCTTCTTCATGAGCATGGAGGCAGACCATCTCACCTGCCTCGAGCGCAATCCCGAACTGGTAAAGGCGGCAGAGCACAACTTCAAGACGCTCGAAAGATATAACATAAATG
>JAGHVP010000080.1 GCA_018064305.1 Candidatus Equibacterium intestinale
CCCATAATAAGCGGCCATGTGCCTGTGGTGGCACAGAGAGATGTGAGGGGCTTCCCCGTTTCGGGCCGCGACTGGCTCCGCCACACACTCACTCTTACGGAAACAGTCCGTCACAACTCATACTGGAGCTCGGAAATCGAGCAGATCTGGGTGAACTCCGACTCAGATTTCGTGCTCTTCACCCGCAGCCTGCCCGAAAGTTTCATCTTCGGCCAGATCGGTGACAGGGACGACATTCAGGACAAGCTTGACAAGATGGCCGGTTATTACCGCACCATACGTCCCAGGGCCGAGGGGAACGACACTCATTACAACACTGTGAACCTGAAATATAAAAATCAGATAATTTGCAAATAGAATATATATGAACGATTACTTAGTAGCTGTAGAACTGTGCACCTCCAAGGTTGCGATTGCCGTTGCGGAAAGAGCCTCATACGGCATCAGGGTACTATATCACCACGCCGTGCCCGTGTTGAAGGGAATGAACCGCGGCGATGTGATCAACAACAAGATTATCACCGATGCTCTGGACCGCTGCAAGAGAGAGATCGAGATTGAGTCCGGGCTCAACATCAAGGATGTCATCCTTTGTGTGACAAGCTCCAGCATCAAGACAAAAGACTGGAAGAAGTCTGTTATCCGGCAGAACAGCGGAGCTCCGATAAGCTACGAAGAGATCAGCTACCTCACCTCCGAGGCCATACGCAGCGAAGCAGGCAACGAAGTTGTGTTCGAGGCGATTCCGCAGTCATTCAACGTTGACGACGCCATCAATGTCTCTCCCGACGAGGTAGAGGGAATGACAGGCAAGGTCATCGAGGCTAAATACAAGCTGGTGATTGGAAAGAACTCGTCGCTCAAGAACAAGCATGATGTGGTGGAAAGCTGCGGCATGCGTGTGATCGGCACCATAATGAGTCCTGTTGCAAGTTCATACGCAGCACTCAACGAAGACGAGATCGAAAACGGCGTGGCCCTGATTGATATCGGAGCCGGCACAACCGACGTTGTAATCGTGAAGGACCGTATCGTACGTGAAGTTGCAGTCATCCCCTTCGGAGGCAACACCATCACGGCGGATATCCGCAACGAAACCACCATCACCACAGACAATGCCGAGATAATCAAGATCAAATACGGATGCTGCATGGATGAGGGATCCACCGAGAACAAGAAGCTGGTGATCCAGGGCACAGGCGGCAGTGAGAACCGCGATGTCCCCCTCGACCTGCTCGAACAGGTGATAGAGGCACGTGTAAGCGAAATCATGGAAGCCGCATATTACGTAATAGAGCAGGCCGGTTATATCTCAAAGATACCCGCAGGTCTGGTTATCACAGGCGGCACGGCATATCTGGAGCGCATCCGTGACCTGGCAAAGGCCATCACAGGTTTCCGCGTGAGACTTGCAAACGCCCAGGGCAACATATCCGACACATCTGTTGACGGAAGTTTCGACACATACGCATGCTCTGTCGTGGGAGCACTCATAGACGGTTTCAACCACGAGGAAGACCTCCGCAAGAAAGCGGGAAGCCTTGACCGCGGCGAGATGGTGGCTCCTCCCAAACAGACCGAAATCGATTTCGGAGGCGAGCCCATAGAGAAGCTCACCTGGAGAGAGAAGATCCGCAGGGACCGCGAGGCCAAGAATGCAATAAAGCGCGAAGAGGCCGAGAGGAAGGAAGCAGCGAAGGAGGCCGCCCGCAAGGCAAAGCAGGAAGAAGAGCTGAGAGCGCAGCTGGAGGCAGAGGAGGAAGAGCGCAGGGAAGCTGAGGAAGAAGCCCGCAGGAAAGCTGAGGAGGAAGCTGCTGCCGCACAGCCCAAGGGACCCGGCAAGGTAGAGAAATATATGAAAAACCTGTTTACAATCGACGAAGAATAAAAGTTTACATACCATGGGAGAAGAATATATACCCGACAACTGGACGGAAAAGAATAACATCATCAAAGTGATCGGTGTGGGAGGCGGAGGAACAAATGCCGTCACATATATGTACGAGCAGAAGATCGAGCATATAGATTACGTTGTATGCAACACCGACGCACAGCATCTCGCCACCAGCCCGGTGCCCCACAAGCTCCAGCTTGGAGGTGTCATAACCAAAGGTCTCGGTGCCGGCACCGATGCCCTTACGGGAAAGAAGGCCGCCGTCGAGTCTATCGAAGACATCAACAACTGCCTGGCAGGTACCAACGAGATGGTGTTCATCACCTGCGGTATGGGAGGCGGAACAGGCACTGGTGCCGCGCCTATCATTGCCGAGGCGGCGAAGAGCAAAGGGCTCCTCACTGTGGGAGTGGTTACAATTCCCTTCCGCGATGAAGGTCCCAACACCCTCTACCGCGCCATCGAAGGAATAAAGGACTACAACAGGCAGGTCGACACCCTCATCATCATAGACAACCAGAAGCTGTACGACGTATATCCCGGACTCAAGTTCTTCGACGCCCTGGACAAGGCCAACGAAGTGCTTGCCACCGCCGTGAAGAGCATCACAGAGATCATCACCTGCCGTGGTGTCATCAACGTGGATTTCACCGATGTCAAGAAGATTCTGAAAGACAGCGGAATGGCATTCATGGGAATCGGACGCGCCTCCGGCACAGACCGCGCACGCAAGGCAATCGAAGATGCGCTCAACTCACCCCTGATGTACAACTGCGACGTGACCAAGTCGAACAAGGTGCTTGTAAACATCACCACCAGCGACATCGAGACAGAGGAGCTTCAGATAATCATGGACTACATCTCTGAGAAGACAGGCGGTGCCAGCAACTTCAAGCGCGGCATTGTACGCGACCCGTCCATGGGTGATGAGATTGCCGTCACGATTGTGGCCACAGGCTACAATATGACAGATCTTCCCCACGTGGACCTGGACACTGTCAACAAAGAGAACATCATAATGGTGGATGTATCACCCGACGATCCCAGCCTCCACAAGACAGGTCTTCCCCTGAGCAGCGGAGACATCATATCCAGCACCAAGAAAGAGCGTTATGCCGGCAAGCCCGCCCTCATCATAAGCGATGCCGAAGAGCTTCAGAGCATGGAGAACGAGACTGCGTTCCGCCGCCGCGACCGCATGCTCCACAAGCAGCGCAAGGAACAATTCTTACAGAACCAGGAAATACAGTCAGAAGAGAACTAATATGGAAACAGACAAAAAAATAGGAATGGCCTGCGACCACGCAGGATATGAACTCAAGGAGTATCTCAAAGACCTTCTCACGAAGAGGGGCTACAAAGTAAGCGACTTCGGCACGAACTCGCCCGAAAGCATGGATTATCCCGACACAGCACATCCCCTTGCGTCTGCAGTTGAGAACGGCGATGTGGACTTCGGCGTCTCGATGTGCGGCAGCGGCAACGGTATCACAATGACACTCAACAAACATCAGGGTGTGCGCGCCGCTCTCTGCTGGCAGCCCGAGATAGCAGCCCTTGCAAAGCAGCACAACAACGCAAACATCCTCTCGATGCCTGCACGCTTCATCTCGAAGGAAGAGGCGGTTGCAATCCTTGACGCCTATCTGAATGCAGAATTCGAAGGCGGCCGCCACCAGAGAAGAATAGACAAAATCCCCTGCAGATAGATGGATTACCCTCTTGTAATCGACCGCACGGCAGCGGAAAAGCTTGGTACACCCTTCTTCGATGCCCTCGAGGCATCGATGGAGAGCTACCCTGCCGGAATAATCATTCCCGTGGACAAGCCGTACCGCTGGACAAGCGCCGATGTGGTGAGGAAGATAAAGTTCAGGCTGCAGAAACATTTCCACATAAAGAACATCAAGGTGGGGCACGCCGGAACACTCGATCCGCTTGCCACAGGCATCCTGCTTGTATGCGTGGGAAAGGCCACGAAGATGGCAGAGAGGCTGCAGTCGCATGAAAAGGAATATGTCGCAGAAATCGAGTTCGGCGCCACCACTCCGTCATACGACCTGGAGAAGGAGATTGATGCACTGTACCCCGTTGACGGTGTGGACCGTACATCGGTTGAAGAGGCGTTGAAGAGTTTCATAGGCGAGCAGGAACAGGTTCCTCCGATATTCTCTGCAAAGATGATAGACGGCACCCGTGCCTACGAATATGCGCGCAGCGGAGAAACCGTAGAGATGAAGTCATCAACCATCACCATCTCGGAGACGGAACTGCTTGACTTTTGTGCCGAAGGGCCGCTCGGCCGCCCCAGGGCCACAGTAAGGCTGCGCTGCAGCAAAGGCACATACATCCGCTCATTTGCCCGCGACCTTGGTGCCGCTCTTGGAAGCGGGGCTCATCTCACTACGCTCCAACGCACTAAATCAGGCGATTTTGAAATAAAAAACACAATTCCTTTGGAATTCTTATTTTCATAGAATAATTTTGGCGTTTCATTGCCGTAATTATTGTTTATGAAACAAAAAGAATTCGAATTCGACCTGACACTCGACCAGATAGCCAAGTATCCTTCAGAGGATCGTGACGGCTGCAGACTCATGGTTCTTCACAGAAAAACCGGAGAGATCGAGCACAGAATCTTCAAAGACTTCATCGATTATGCCGACGACGGTGACCTGTGCGTGTTCAACGACACCAAAGTCTTCCCCGCCAAGCTGTTCGGCAACAAAGAAAAGACCGGAGCTGAAATCGAGGTGTCACTGCTTCGTGAACTTAACCGCGAGCAGCGCCTGTGGGACGTCCTGGTAGACCCCGCACGCAAGATCCGTATCGGTAACAAGCTCTATTTCGGTGAGGACAATTCCCTTGTGGCCGAGGTTATCGACAACACCACCTCACGCGGCCGCACACTCCGTTTCCTCTACGACGGTCCGTATGAAGAGTTCAAGCAGGCCCTCTATTCGATAGGCACCCTTCCTGTCCCAAAATGGATCCGTCCCGTAGCAGAAGAGATCGACAAGGAGCGTTTCCAAACCATCTTCGCAAAGAACGAAGGAGCTGTTGCAAGCCCTGCGGCAGGTCTGCATTTCAGCAAGATCCTCATGAAGAAGATGGAGATAAAAGGCATCAATTCAGCCTTCATCACCCTCCATGTCGGCAACGCACACTTCCATCAGGTTGATGTAGAAGACCTTTCAAAGCACAAGATGGACTCGGAGCCTCTATTCATAAGCGAAGAGACCGCCGATATCGTAAATGCCACAAAACGCAGCGGTCACAAGATCTTCTGTGTGGGCATCTCTGTCCTCCGCGGTCTTGAGACATTCGTGACCACCACAAAGGAGATCAAAGAGTTCAACGGATGGACCAACAAGTTCATCTTCCCACCCTACGAGGTTCAGATTCCCGACGCCCTCATCACAAACTTCCACCTTCCCAAGTCTACCATGCTCATGAACGTGGCCGCCTTCGGAGGATACCACAATGTGATGAACGCCTACGACGTGTCTCTCAAGGAGGGCTACCAGTTCGGCACCTACGGTGATGCAATGCTCATCATTTAATTTTTAGAAATCCGTCTGGAATTCCAAAATCCCGCGGCCGCATCCTGAATTGAGAATTCGGACCGCACAATCAGATCCTGTCTGCTATACTTGCATTCAAAATGCATTGTATGAGACAGGATCTATTGATTTACACAGCCGCCGTTGCAAACAGCTTCCCGGGAAGGATCTCGAAGCTGAGGGAGATAATCGACATCTTCGGAGATGCCGAGAAACTGTTTTCGCTGCCGCCCGCAGAGGCGATGGAGGTCTGCCCGCTCATCAGGACGTTTGCCGACAGGCTTTATTCGGCCGAAGCCCTGAGAACCGCAGAACAGGAGATAATGTGGGCGGAGAGCCACGGCATCGACATTCTGTGCCACACCGACCGCAGATATCCTTCGAGGCTGAAGGAATGCCCCGACGCACCGCTTATCCTTTACAGGAAGGGAAGCATCCCTCTTTCAGGTAAACGGATTGTGGCCATTGTGGGGACGCGCGGTGCCACACAGTATGGCAAACGGTACTGCGACAGCATCATCGAGAAACTTTCCGAACTGAAGATAAAGCCGGTGGTGGTGAGCGGCCTGGCCCTGGGCATCGACACCTACGCCCACACATTCGCGCTGCGCTACGGCCTCAAGACCATTGCCGTGATGGGCACCGGATTCAACACGGTCTACCCTGCGGCAAACGAGAATCTTGCAGGACAGATCCTTGACAAGGGCGCCCTGGTAAGTGAGTTCTCACACCTGATGCCCTCCCTGCCGCAGAACTTTGTAAGGAGGAACCGCATCATTGCCGGACTCAGCGACTGCATCCTGCTGGTGGAATCACGCATCAAGGGGGGCGGCCTCATCACTGCCGATTTCGGGCTGCATTACAACCGCAGTGTCTTTGCAGTGCCGGGGCGTATCGACGACAACAGCTTCAAGGGATGCAACGCACTGATAGAGAACAATGCCGCATCTATAGCGACAGGTGGTGAAAGCATCATAAAGGGGATGAACTGGGATATGATGCCGCGGCAGCCAGAGCTGGATTTCGGCAGTGAAGATGAGGATGCAGAAAGTGACGCACAGGACAAATCAGACATCAAATCGCTGATTTATAAATACATAGACAACCATCCGGACTGCGACATATCTCAGATTTCAGAATGGACGGGCACTCCGACCCAGAATCTTGCCATGCCTCTGCTGGAGCTGGAGATGTCTGGGCGCATAAGGGTCGTTTCTGGCAACAGGTATTGCTCAAAGTAAGGCAATTTGGCTATCTTTGCGGCATGATTGACACTCATTCACACATCTACGATGAGGCCTATGCCGAAGATTTCGACCAGGTTGTGGCACGCGCAAAAGAGGCCGGCGTGACCAGGCTGGTAACCCCCGGAATAGACATTTCCTGCTATGAGAGCATGCTTGCCACTGCCGACAGGCTTGATGGGTACGCTGTCCCTACGATAGGGCTGCACCCCACCTCGGTAACTGCCGGCTGGCAGGGCGAACTGCAGTTTGTCATCGACCACATCGGCGACAGACCGTTCTGTGCTGTCGGAGAGATAGGGCTCGACTACTATTGGAGCAGAGAATTCGAGAAAGAGCAGCAGCAGGTTTTCCTCGAGCAGATCGGCCTTGCCTCAGAAAAGGACCTTCCAATCATCATCCATGCCCGCGAGGCCACGGAAGACATCTTCAGATGCATAAAGAAGCTTGGCAGACGGCTGCGCGGAGTGTTCCATGCCTTTACAGGAAGTATCGAGACATACCGTCAGATCAAGCGGCTCGGCGATTTCAAAGTGGGCATAGGAGGTGTGGTCACATTCAAGAATGCGCATGTGGCAGAGACAGTTGCGCAGATTCCGCTGGATGACATCCTGCTTGAGACCGATGCTCCATACCTCACCCCAGTACCGTTCCGAGGCAGGCGCAACGAGAGCTCATATGTGAAGTTCGTGGCAGAGAAAATCGCCCAGGTCAAAGGGGTCGGTCTTGAAGAAGTCGACAACACCACAACAGCCAATGCAGAGATTCTGTTCGGTATTTGCAAATAAATTGCGCCTATTTCAAAATATTTTCTTAACTTGCGCGATATTATGCGAAATAATACAATCAAACATAAATTATTAATCACAAAACCTATGAAAAAAGTTTTCATGTTCCTGGCAGTTGCAGGCCTTCTGACCTTCACTGCTTACCAGTCAAACGCACAGGAAGAGGCAGCAGCTGCTCCCGCAGCAACCGAAGAAGTTGCTTCTTCATCAACTGAGGATGCAGTAGCTCCCGCAGCTCCGGCAGCTGATCCTTTCGCAACTACCAACGACCAGCCCCTTCACCAGCAGTTGAAGGCTAAATTCATCGAAGGTGGTGCAGGCTTCATGGCAACAGTTCTGTTGTGCCTTATCCTCGGTCTTGCAATCGCTATCGAAAGAATCATCACCCTCAGCCTTTCACAGACCAACACTGACAAGCTTCTTGCCCAGGTTGAAGAGAAAGTTAAAGCTAATGACATCGAAGGTGCCAAAGAGGTTTGCCGCAACACACGCGGTCCCGTCGCAAGCATTTTCTACCAGGGTCTTCTCCGTATGGACCAGGGTATCGAGAACGTAGAGAAAGCCGTTACTTCTTACGGTTCAGTACAGATGGCTCAGCTCGAGAAGGGCATGTCATGGATCACCCTCTTCATCGCTGTTGCTCCTATGCTCGGATTCATGGGTACTGTCATCGGTATGATCCAGGCATTCGATGCTATCGAGATTGCAGGTGATATCTCACCTAACCTCGTAGCCGGTGGTATGAAAGTAGCGTTGATCACCACAGTCGGCGGTCTTGTTGTTGCAATTGTACTTCAGTTCTTCTATAACTATCTTATCTCTAAGGTCGACACAATCGTTGCTCAGATGGAAGACGCTTCAATCAGCTTCGTTGACCTTTTGGTTAAAAACCAGAAATAGTGTTGAACCACATCAAACTACAATACAATGAAATTGGCTAAAATATTAGAATGGATCCTTCTGGGCCTTTCTCTGGTGCTGCTGATTGCATTCTTCGTAATGCCCCACGACGTGGCTAGCGACCCTGCAGTCAACATCTTCATCGTCTGGGCCTATGTTCTTCTTTTCGCTGCCATCGCACTTGTAGTGGTATTCCTGCTCAAAGATGTGTTCAGCTCTAAGAAGAGCCTCGTTTCATTCCTGCTCCTCCTTGTGGGCATAGTTGTACTGGTGGCTGTCTCATTCTTCCTTGCAAAGGGTGGAGAGGTTGCTACAAGCGCAGCTTACACAGAGCAGGTTTCTAAATTCTCAGACGCAGTTCTGAACCTCACATACATCATGTTCGGTGCCTCTGTTCTGGCTCTTATCGTTACCGGCGTGATGAACGCTATCAGAAACCGTTAAAAAAAATCAAGTTAACATGGCATCAAAAAAGACTCCTGAAATCAATGGCGGATCAATGGCGGATATTGCGTTCTTGATGCTGATATTCTTCTTGATGGTTACCACTATGGACCAGGAAAAAGGTCTT
>JAGHVP010000059.1 GCA_018064305.1 Candidatus Equibacterium intestinale
CCCCCCAGTCGTACAGCGGTGTGGTGCCGGTGTCAGAGAAATTCTATGTCGCGGTGGATGCGGTGGACCTTATGGACAAGGCTTCTTTCCGCTACGCCGTAGACCGCTACACCGTATATTTCGATTCGAAGAAGGTGTTCAGCCTCAGGATAGGTGATGTTCCGTACAGCGACGGCAAGTATTACAAGTGCCTGGTCCAGGAGGGTGAGAAAGGGGCTGACCTCATCAAGAGCCACGTAGTGCCGAACAACGGCTTCGCATATAAGTCAGAATGCACCGACAACGGTATTATGACCGTTTCCGACACCAGACAGCACACTGTCAGGATAGTTGTGGCCGACCCGTTCGGCAACACATCTTCCTGCGAACTGCAGGTGCGCCGCAGCCCTTCTGCCGTTGCAGAGACCGCTGCCGACACCACGGGCCGCGCGATGCTCTGGTATATACCCAACTTCTATATGAATGAAGACCTTACATTCGTGCTGCCCGCGGCATCACTGATGAACTCGGCATACGTTGCGTGCACCAAAGTGGGTGAGGCAGACCGTGCCGTCGGCATCTATTCCGGAATTTGGCAGATAGGCGATGCGGATGTCCCGCTTGTGCAGAAGGGGCGTCTGCGCTTTGCCGAGCCCGATTCACTCGACTGCCCTGCTGAAAAGCTGTTTGTGGCGGGATGCGGCTCCGGAGGCTCGCTGTGGTATGCTGGAAAACGCAACGACGCCGGCGCGCTCGAGGCACGCTGCGGTTTCGGCACATACTGTGTGGCGGTTGACACTTTGGCACCGGTGCTTTCTCCGCGTGTTACCGACGGTGCCGCCCTGCCAGACAACGGAAGGTTCTCGGTAGAGGCGTCTGACGACAGGTCGGGAATTGCTTCGTACAGGGTGGAGATGGACGGAAAATGGATTCTCTGCCAGCTGCACCGCGGCCGGATCCAGGTGTATCCCGATGCATCACACAAGACCGGAAAGATGCACAGTGTGAGGGTGTCTGCAGCCGACAATTGTGAAAACTGCTCTGAAATAGAGTTTTCGGTGAAATATTGATAAAATATTTTGCGACAAAATTTGGCGGAATAGAATTTATTTATACCTTTGCAGTCCCAAAACAAAAAGCAACCGCTTGCGATGTAACGGAAATGGTCCGCAATGTTGCGCTAAATATTTAAGATACAATGGATTTACTTCAAGTAGCAAAAGACGCACTGGCAGCTGACAAGCAGCCCAAGCAGTTCCCCGACTTCAAGGCAGGTGACACAATCACCGTCACTTACCTCATCAAAGAGGAAAACAAAGAGCGTCCCCAGAAATTCCGTGGCGTTGTTATCCAGCGTCGTGGCGCAGGTGAGACTCAGACTTTCACAGTCCGCAAGATATCAAACGGTGTAGGTGTTGAGAGAATATTCCCCCTCGCTTCTCCTTTCATCGACTCAATCGAGGTTAACAAGTATGGTAAAGTTCGTCGTGCACGTATCTTCTACCTCCGCAACCTCACTGGTAAGAAAGCACGTATCAAAGAGAAAAAGTTCAACGTTGCCAAATAAGGCACTTGAATTTATCATAACGGCCGCGTAGCTCAACTGAATAGAGCACTTGACTACGGATCAAGAGGTTTTGGGTTTGAACCCCAACGTGGTCACACGAAAGTGGAATCAGCAATGGTTCCACTTTTTTTGGTAATTGAAGATATGAAGTTCGGTCTCATAGGATATCCCATCTTGCATAGTCTCAGCCCGCAGCTCTGGGCAGAGGCCTTTCCGGGGTTGGAACATACATACGACCTCATCCAGGAGCAGGATTTCTCAAAGGCTTTTGAAAGATTCCTGGCGGAATATGATGCCGTGAATGTCACCATGCCCTTCAAGGAGCTGGCATATTTTGCAAGCAGGCCTGCAGATGAGGATGTCCGCGCCATAAAAGCAGTGAATATCCTGAAGAAGAGGGATGGAGAAGTTTTGGGATACAACTCCGACTATCTTGCCGTCAGGTCGCTGATAAGTGATGCCGTGAAGAATCCTGCCGCTGCAAGGGTCATGATAATCGGTGCGGGAGGTGCAGCAAGGGCGGCTGCAGTCGCCGCCTGCTCTCTCGGCTGCAAGGTGGCCATGGCCAACCGCAGCCACGAGAACTGCCTCTCTTTCGTGCGCCATACCACATATAACAGGCAGCCCCTTGATATAGAGGTCTTTGAGCTACAGGATGCCGCTCCGGCAGTGAATGATTCTGACGTGCTGATTTATGCAATCCCCAGTCCTGTGCCTCAGACAGAGGGGTGGAACCTGTGCGGAAAGGCTGTGATAGAGGCAAATTATCTGGATGCGTGCCTCTGCGAAAAGACAGCGGTGGAAAAAGGTATGTATATATCGGGAAAAGAATGGTTACGCCGTCAGGCAGAATTTGGATACAAATTATTTTTTTAATTATATTTGCTTGAACTAAAATCTTACAAATATGGCATCGCTTAACAAAGTATTATTGATCGGCAACGTAGGGAAGGACCCTGACGTAAGACATCTCGAGGGTGGAGTCACCACCGCTACATTCACACTTGCAACTACAGAGCGTTTCAAAGACCGCGAACAGACAGAGTGGCACAATATCGTTGTATGGCGTCAGCTCGCCGACCTTGCAGAGAAATACATCCGCAAGGGTTCTCAGCTTTATATCGAAGGGCGCATCCGCACCCGCAGCTGGGACGGTCAGGACGGACAGAAGCGCTACACCACCGAAATCGTGGCTGACGCAATCCAGCTTCTCGGCAGCCGCAGAGAGAATGGCGGCCCCGGTGTTCCTCCTCCTCCTACAGTAGATGATATGCCTGCTGCATACCAGCGCCCTGCAGCGGCTCAGCCGGCATACAGCCAGCCCGCGCAGCAGACATACAGCCAGCAGACATACAGCCAGCCGGCACCTCAGCCTGTCCAGCAGCCCGCTGCTCCCAATCCCGACAGTCTCGACCCCACAGAGGTTGACGACCTCCCGTTCTAACACATCTTCAATTCGATAGACAAACAATGAAAAAGACACTTATCTCGCTGGCAGCATGCCTAATGTGCGCTGTCGGTGCCTTTGCTCAGGACGGATCATGGAGTGTGAATGCCGGAACTGAGGCAATGAGCCAGTTCATCTGGCGCGGTACAGAGGCCGCATTGCATCCCACAATCATCCCCACAATCTCGCTCGACTGGGAGAATGACGACTGTTCGTTCGAACTCGGTCAGTGCAGCATCACCGAGCTTACAGGTGACGAATATCTGGAAATGGACATCTGGGCATCTTTCAGCTACAAGGGCCTCAGCTTCACTTTCACAGAGTTCGGTATGGGCAACAACCTGGGCATCGGCGGATATGAAGACAATGCCGAAGTGTCGCTGGCATACGAATTCCCCTGGAGCGTCCCCGTGTCTCTCTCATGGAATACATTCGTGCTCGGTGACGACTTCAATGAAAACGGCAAACGCGCGTTCTCATCATACGCAGAACTGGCGGTTCCATACGAGATAGGCGACCTTACACTTACCGGTATCGTGGGTGCAGTGCCTTTCCGTTCAGACGGGACATACGGTAACGAAACCGATTCGTTCAAACTCACCAATGTCACTCTCAATGCAACCTACAACCTCTCGTTGGACAATCTCGAGCTGCCCGTATATGCACAGTTCATCCGCAATCCGATGACGAAAAGCAACTACTATGTGCTCGGCTGTGTCCTGAACCTCTGCTTCGACCTCTAGCAGACACGGCATACCGGCAATATGTGCCAAATTGGCAGAAAAGGGAGCATGGCTCCCTTTTTGCTTTTTACAGCCGCCACAGGAAAAACAGTTAAACATTAAAATAATATGACACAGGGTAAAATTGGAGTAACCACCGAGAATATATTTCCGGTAATCAAGCAGTTCCTTTATTCAGACCACGACATTTTCATCAGAGAGCTTGTTGCAAATGCAGTTGATGCCACCAAGAAGCTCAAGGCACTGGCTGCCAGCGGCGAGTTCAAGCAGGAGCTTGGCGACCTTACAATCGATGTTGCAATAGGTGAAGTTGAAGAGGAAGTGCCTGCAAAGGAAGAGGGCAAACCTGCAGAGAAGGTTAAGACCAAAACCATCACCATCACCGACCGCGGCATCGGAATGACAGCCGAGGAGGTTGACAAGTATATCAACCAGATTGCATTCTCCAGCGCAGGAGAGTTCCTTGACAAATATAAAGAGCAGCTCGACAGCATCATCGGCCATTTCGGCCTCGGTTTCTATTCGGCCTTTATGGTATCGAAGAGGGTTGAGATAGACACACTCTCATGGAAAGAAGGTGCCAAGGCAGTGAAATGGAGCTGCTGCGGCGATCCGCAGTACGAGATGGGAGAGAGCAGCCGCACCGAGCGCGGAACCACCATCACCCTCTATACGGATGAAGAGGGCAGTGCTTTTGCCGACCAGTACAAGATTAACAGCCTGCTTGGCAAATACTGCAAGTTCATGCCTGTACCCATCCGTTTCGGCAAGCAGCAGGAATGGAAAGACGGCAAATATGTAGACGGCAAGGAAGACAACATCATAAACAACTGCGAGCCTCTCTGGACAAAGGCACCCGCAGACCTGAAGGATGAAGATTACGACAAGTTCTACAGAGAACTCTACCCGATGCAGGACGACCCTCTGTTCCATATTCATCTCAATGTGGACTATCCCTTCCATCTTACAGGTATCCTCTACTTCCCCAAGGTGAAGGACAAGCTCGAGCTCAGCCGCAACAAGATACAGCTCTTCTGCAACCAGATGTTCGTGACCGACAGCGTGGAGAACATCGTGCCCGAGTTCATGACTCTGCTGCACGGTGTGATCGATTCACCTGACATCCCTTTGAATGTGTCGCGCAGCTATCTGCAGAGTGACTCCAATGTCCACAAGATAAGCCATTACATCACCCGCAAGGTCGCCGACAAACTGGACGAGATCGCCCGCGACAACAAGGCAGATTTCGAGGCGAAGTGGGACAACCTCAAGCTCTTTATCGAATATGGAATGCTCACCAATGCCAAGTTCTGCGAGAAGGCGATGAACTTCGCCCTTTTCAAGAACACAGAAGGTAAGTATTTCAAGATGGAGGACTACCGCAAGGCAATCGAGTCGGAGCAGACCAACAAAGACAAGAAAGTTGTGTATCTGTATGCATGCGACCCCCAGGCCCAGTACAAATACATCGAGGCGGCAAAGAACAAGGGTTATGATGTACTGCTGATGGACTGCCCTCTGGACGCCCACTTCGTGGGGCTGCTCGAGCAGCAGATTCCCGACAGTGTATTCACCCGCGTGGATGCCGATGTGATCGAGAAGCTTATCCAGAAAGAGGATGTGGAGGCTGTCGAGTTGAGTGATGATGACAAGAAGAAGATGCAGGAGGAGTTCGAGAAGATTCTGCCCGAAGGCAACAAATACGAAGTTTCTCTTGAAAATCTTGGAGAGGAGGGTGATGCAATCTATATCACTCAGAGCGAGTTCATGCGCCGCTACCGCGACATGGCCACAGTAAGCGGCGGTGGGGCGACCCTCTACGGCGAGATGCCTGCATATTATCAGGTGACTGTAAACGCACAGAATCCTCTTGTGAAGAAGATACGCGAAAGCGAAGAGGGGCTGAATTCGCAGAACAAGCTTCTCTGCCAGCTCACCGACCTGGCACTTCTTGCCAACGGAATGCTTTCAGGTAAGGCGCTTGCGGAATTCATCCGCCGCAGCAGCGAACTTCTGAAGTAATACTACGTACTACGGTACAAACAGACGTCAAAGCCCCGCAGGTGACATATCCTGCGGGGCTCTTCTTGTTATGAAGTTCAACAATTATTTTCTATATTTGCGGATAACCTTAACCTAAACTACAGATAATATGGCGATTCAGATAGTTAAAGTTGAGACTCCGGCACAGATGGAGGCATTCATCAGCTTTACATTGAACCTTTACAAAGACTGCCCGTATTATATCCCTGAACTTGACATGGATACGAGGGCAACTCTTTCTCCCAAGAAAAACCCTGCATTCGAGTTCAGCATGGCGCAGCCTTTCCTGGCAATGAAGGACGGCTCGGTGGCAGGACGGGTGGTGGCACTCATCAACACTCGCGCCAACGAGACCTGGGGGCATAGTGATGTCCGTTTCGGATGGATCGATTTCATAGAGGACTATGATGTATGCAAGGCCCTTCTCGATGCGGTGTGCGGCTGGGGCAGGGAACACGGTATGACAAGGCTCGAGGGGCCGATGGGCTTTACGGATTTTGACCGTGAAGGTGCAATGATAATGGGATATGACCGCATTGCAACAATGGCCACAATCTATAACTATCCCTATTACATTGAGTATTATGAGCGCTATGGCCTGGTGAAGGCAGCGGACTGGCTGGAATACCTTATCACTGTCCCTGACTGCATACCTGAGGCCTATGCGCGTATGAGCAAGGTGATTGCCGAACGCTACGGACTCTCCTTGAAGATTTATAAATCATCCTCCGAGATAAAGAAACATGCGGCCCACAAGATATTCAATCTGCTTAATGAGTGCTATGCGCCACTTTATGGCTTCTCGAAGCTTTCTGACGGACAGATAGACAAGTATGTGAATGACTATATCCCTTACGCCGACCTGGAGCTTCTGCCCATGGTATATGATTCGAAGGATGAGCTGGTGGGAACGGCGCTTATGATTCCCTCTATAGCAAAGGCCATTCAGAAATGCCGCGGCAGGCTCTTCCCGTTCGGATGGATCCATCTGCTGAAAGGGCTCAAGTCAAAGAAAAACGATACCGTCGAGCTGCTGCTGATTGCCATCAAACCGGAATATCAGGGCAAAGGGCTGAATGCGCTCATGATGTCGTATCTGCTTCCCGTCTTCCACAGGAAGGGGTTCAAGTATTGCGAGACCAACTGCGAGCTTGAATACAACTACAAGATGAACAACCTCTGGAAGAACTTCCCTCACGAAAACCACAAGCGCCGCCGCGTCTTCGTAAAGGAACTGTAGACTATTTCAGATAGTCTGAGGCCTGCGGCCCCTCATGAAACAGAAGGTCCAGGACTGAGAGGTCCGGGATAAAACCGTGCTTTGCCGAAAATACCTGGTAATACTCCTTGAATGTGAAAAGCCCTTCGGGAAGGCTCTTCTTGGGATGGATGGCGTACCGGAGGTCGCACGGATCCGCAGCATCCAGAGTCTCGGAAGGTGCAACGAATCCACCGGTCACACCGAACCGTGTGCGCAGGTTCATCAGGGATGCGATGCACTCTGTGAGCTGCATGTTCAGGTCAAACAGGAACTCGTGGTGTGAATCGAGGACCGACTCTATGTCATCCCAATAATATTCGAAGAAAGGTGACGAGCGGTATGCCGATATGATGGCGTACTTGTGCTGGTGGAGCCACTCCCGCGACCAGTCTATGCGGATGTCTCGGATATGGCGTGACTCCCCGTGGCAGACTGGTATCTGCAGCACCTCGGGACCGCCTGCCGCATAAATCCGGCAGCGGTTGCGGTACGACTGCTTCTGATAGTTCTCACATGCCTCCACCAGCACGGAACCACCCCTTGCGGCTGCCATGAAGAATGACACCGGAGGGAAGTAGGCCGTGCTTAGCAGGAGATGGTCCAAAACAGGTTATTTGCAGATTCCGCGCTTTGACGCTCTTATGAAGTCGGTGATGATCTTGGCGTGCTTGCTTTCAGGATAGAACTCGTCAATCACACGCAGGGCGTCTGATACATTCTTGTCGCTTTCGTAGATGATCTTGTAGATGGCCTTGATCTCTTCGATTTCCTCGATGGTGAACCCGCGACGGCGCAGTCCCACGATGTTGATGCCTTCATAGGTGATGGGGCGTCCTGCGCACAGCATATAGGGCGGAACGTCCTTGTTCACTGCGCTGGCACCGCCCACCATTGCATGGGCTCCGATCTTTGAGAACTGGTGCAGCATGGTGCCGCCGCCGATGATGGCCCAGTCGTCTATGTCGGTCTCACCGGCTACGCCCACATGGCTGACTATGATGCAGTTGTCGCCGATACGGCAGTCATGTGCAATGTGTGCGTATGACATGATGAGGCAGTTACTGCCCACTTTCGTGAGATACTTGCCGCTGGCTGCTGTGCCACGGTTGATGGTGGCGCACTCGCGGATTGTGGTGTTGTTGCCGATCTCCACCCACGATTCCTCTCCGTCAAACTTGAGGTCCTGCGGTACAGCGCCCACGACAGCGCCGGGAAAGACGCTGCATCCGCTGCCCATGCGTACATATTCGTAGATTGTGGCGTGGGGGCCGATGTGGCAGTTGTCGCCGATCTCCACATTGTCGGCAATGTATGAGAAGGGTTCGATAACTACGTTCTTGCCGATTCTGGCGCCTGGATGGATGTAAGAGAGACTGTTCTGGTCCATATTGTCTATTTGTTGTATTTTTCTGAAAGTATCCTGCATACCGCTGAATTCACGCGGTGACCGGTCTTGCTTGCAATGATTGTGCCTTTCAATGGCGCTCCCAGCAGTGCGAAATCGCCCAGGAGGTCGAGTGTCTTGTGGCGGACTATCTCGTCGGGGAAATGGAGCGTGAGGTTGTTGAGATATCCCTGACGGACTTCCAGCGGCCCTACGCCGAACAACTCCTGCATGCGGGCGAGTGTGGCGTCATCCACCGGATGCTCCACAATGACGATGGCGTTTTCCACGTCACCGCCCTTGATAAGCCCTTTCGATGCCAGGAATTCAAGCTCGTGGAAGAAGCAGAATGTGCGGCACGGTGCAAGCTCTGCGGCATAGTCGATGCTGCTGTCATATCTGAAGCGCTGCACGCCCAGCACTTTCGAGTTGAAATCTGCGGTGAGGTCTACAGACAGGCTGTCTGCAGGCAGTATCTCGATTGTGGCACCTGACTCTGCATCTTCATAGCGGAATGGTTCTGTTATCTCGAAATACTTGCGCGGCGCATCCTGCTCCTGCAGGCCGTCGGCCGTTATGGCGCTTACGTATGGCATTGCGCTGCCGTCAAGAATCGGAACTTCCTGTGCATCGATCTCCACAATCATGTTGTCTATGCCCAGCCCTGCGGCTGCCGACATCAGATGCTCTATTGTGCTGACAGAAGCCTCACCCTCTGAAACTGTGGTGCAGCGGGCTGTGGAAGAGACATTGCATGCCAGCGGGCGGACACGTGCATCCGGGCCTATGTCGCTGCGGATGAACACGATGCCTGTGTCCTCTTCTGCAGGACGGATGGTCATGTGGGCGAAGGCGCCTGTATGGAGCCCTTTCCCTTCGAATGTATAGCTTTTCTTGAGTGTATGCTGCATGATGTATCAGTTCTTGTCTTCCTGTGTGGGGGCGGGTTTCGGCGCGGCCGGAGTTGCGCCGCTCTGTTTGAATTTGGCGTATGCGCGCATGAAGTGCATATATTCAAGGGCGGGATATCCCATATAGGTCTTTCCGCCTTCCTTCACGCTGTTGGCCATCACTGTCTGTGCTGCGAAAGTGGTGTTGGGTGCTACTGTGATATGCCCGCCAAGACCGCTCTTTCCGCCGAATACGCAGTGCTCTCCGATATGGGCGCTGCCGGCGATTCCGGTCTGGGCTGCCATGACGGTGTTGGCACCCACTTCCACATTGTGTGCTATCTGGATGAGGTTGTCAAGCTTGACACCCCTGCGCACCACTGTAGAACCCATTGCCGCCCGGTCGATGGTGGTGTTGGCACCAACCTCCACGTCGTCTTCGATGACCACGTTGCCAGTCTGCTGGATTTTCTTGTAGGTCCCGTCTTCAAGGGGGGCGAACCCGAACCCGTCGGCTCCTATCACACATCCCGAATGGAGGATGCAGCGGTCTCCTACCTGGCAGTCGTGGTATATGCTCACATTGGGGTAGATGATGACATTGTCGCCTATCGTAACGTCAGGTCCGATGTAGACCTGGGGGTATATCTGGCAGTTGCGGCCCACCTTCGCTCCTTTCTCAATCACCGAGAAGGTGCCCACGTATGTGCCGCGGCCCACCTTGCCGCTTATCCTGCAGCGGGTGAAAAGCCTGCCGAGGAAGCTTGACCTGCGGTTGCTCTTCCTGAGTGATGCTATATAGTTGAGCATCTCGGCCACTGCTGCATATGCGTCGTCGACCACAATCATAGTGGCCTTCACCTCCTGCCTGGGCTTGAAGGTGCGGTTCACCAGCAGTATGGATGCGTTGGTGGTGTATACGTACTTCTCATACTTCGGGTTGGCATAGAAGCAGACATTGCCCGGTCTGCCATACTCGATGCGGGCGGCGGATGTGGCTGTTGCATCGGGATTTCCGATGATATCGCCGTTCAAACGCTCCGCTATTTCTCTTGCTGTCATTTTCATAAGCGCAAAAGTAATATATTTATTGCAATAATTTGGTGTTTTTAATTATATGTGGTACATTTGCAACATGATTTGAGGGGCTTGCGAGAGCCCCTCTTTTTTATAACTGACTTATGAAACAGCAAGACATACTCAAACAGGCGGCAGAGGAATACACAGCCTCACACGGCCTTTATGTGGTTGAAATAAAGGTTACTGCAGATAATGATATCGACATCACCATCGAAGCCGACGAGCGTGACATCGCCCTGGACGACTGCGTGGATATGACCCGCTATATCGAAGAGCGCGTGAGCCGTGACGTGGAGGACTATTCCCTCACAATCGGGTCTGCCGGCCTTACTTCGCCCTTCAAGGTTAACCGCCAGTATAAAAAGTCTGTCGGCTCTGAAATACAGATCACCAGAGGCACAGGCGCCCGCCAGAAAGTGATGCTTGCTGCAGTGTCGGAAGACGGCATCGACGTCACATACGGGCAGAGCAGGGCTGTGGAAGGGAGCAAGAAGAAAGTGAAGGAGACTGTCACAGAACACATCCCGTTCTCCGAGATCAAGTCTGCCAAGCCTGTCATCAAGTTTGAATAATCAAATAATAATCATATTCATAAATCTTTAAAACCAAAAATGAAAGTTTTAAATCTTGTCGGCACATTTGCCGAATTCAAAGAGGGTAAGAACATCGACCGCCCCACAATGATGAGCGTTCTTGAGGAGGCGTTCCGCGCACAGCTCGAGAGGATGTACGGCGAAGACGCCAACTTCGACATCATCATCAACATCGACAAGGGTGACTTCGAAATCTGGCGTACACGCGAGGTTGTTGAGGAAGTGGAGAATCCCGCAACACAGATTTCACTGGAAGACGTTCACAAAATCGACGATTCATACGATGTAGGTGAGGACTTCACCGAGGAAGTGAAGCTCGAGAGCTTCGGCCGCCGCGGTATCCTCAACATCCGCCAGAACCTTTCAGGCCGCATCATGGACATCGAGAAGGCAAACCTCTACAACAAATATAAAGAGCGCATCGGTGAGATCTTCGTGGGCCAGGTTCATCAGTCATGGAAGAAAGAGACCATCCTGTTCGACGAGAACAAGAACGAGCTGGTGCTTCCCAAGTCAGAGCAGATCCCTACCGACTTCTTCCACAAGGATGATACTGTAAAGGCTATCATCAAGGATGTGGAGATGAAGAACAACAATCCCGTCATCACACTGTCGCGTACATCCAGCGTTTTCCTGGAGAAGCTGTTCGAGCAGGAGGTTCCCGAGATCTTCGACGGCCTCATCACCATCAAGAAGGTGGTACGTATCCCCGGTGAACGTGCAAAGGTTGCAGTTGAGTCATACGACGACCGCATCGACCCTGTAGGAGCATGCGTAGGTATGAAGGGTGCACGTATCCACGGCATCGTGAAAGAGCTCCGCAACGAGAATATCGATGTCATCAACTACACCACCAACAAGCAGCTCCTTATCCAGCGCGCCCTCTCACCCGCCAAGATCTCTTCAATGAGCTTCGACGAGGAGAACAAGACCGTTCAGGTTTACCTCAAGCCTTCTGAGGTCTCTATCGCTATCGGAAAGAACGGCTGCAACATCAAGCTTGCAGGTCAGCTTATCGACTATCAGATTGATGCATACCGTGATATCGAAGACCAGGACGTTGCCGAGGAAGAAGACGTACTGCTGGAAGACTTCCGCGATGAGATCGACGGCTGGATCATCGACGCACTCAAGGGCATCGGCCTTGACACTGCCAAGAGCGTGCTGGCTCTCTCGGTAGCTGAAATCAGCCACCGTGCCGACCTCGAGGACGAGACAGTCGAGGAGGTCCAGAAGATTCTGCGCGCAGAATTCGAGGACGAGGAGTAATCTTCCGCCCAACATATTTTAATAGAATAATTAACGAATAAACAATACTCTATGATCAGGATAAACAAGGTACAGAAAGAATTCAACATAGGTTTGGGAACAATAGAAGAGTTCCTGAAGAAGAAAGGCATTGACATCGAGGTTAAACCCAACACTCAGATTGAAGATGACATCTATGACTTGATTGCAAAGGAGTTCGCCAAAGAGCACGACCTCAAGGAGCAGTCGAAGAAGGTGGCCATCAAAGTTAAAGGCCTCACAGAAAAAGAGAGCGCCAAGGCAGTCGAGGAGGTTGAGGAGGAGCTCTTCATCAAGAGCAATCTTGTGGAGAAACCCACTCTTCCCAAGAGCGAAAGTGCCACTGTACCTGCACCTGAGCCCGCACCTGCACCCAAACCGGAGCCCGCTCCGGCACCGGCCCCCGAACCAGAACCTGTAAAACAGGCACCCGTGGAGAAAGAGAAGACAGCCGAGCCCGAGATCAAGGTTCTCGGCAAGATAGATCTTGATGCTCACAGGAAGGTTGAGAAGAAGCCGGAGCCGCAGCCCGAGAAACCTGCCGCTCCTGCAAAGCCTGCAGAAACGGTTGAGCCTGTTGCAGAGGCTCCTGCAAAACCTGTCATAGAGCATATCGAAACCAGAGTCGAAGAGCTGAAGGGTCCTGCCATCATCGGTAAGATAGAGCTCCCCGTAGAAAAGCCCGCCCATTCGAAGGATCATCACGAAAAGACCAAGAAACGTGAGAGAATCCATAAGAACGGGGCGAAGGTCGACATCAACCAGCCAGGCGGATACAATGCCGCTCCCGGTGCAGGCAACAACAAGCCGCAGAATGCCAAGGGTGGAAAGAACCAGAAAGGCAAGAAATCACGCGACCAGTTCGTGCGCCCCGAGGTAGAAGACGACGAGGTTCAGAAACAGATCAAAGAGACCTACGCCCGCATGCTTGAGGGCAAGGGCAAGACCAAGGGCAGCAAGCACCGCCGCGAGAAACGCGAGATGTTCGAACAGAAACTCGCAGAAGAGCAGGAGCAGGAGATGCTTACCAGCAACATCCTGAAAGTTACCGAGTTCGTGACAGTGAACGAGCTTGCCATCATGATGAACAACACCCCCGTCACCAAGGTTATCGAGGCCTGCATGAACCTCGGTCTGATGGTTTCCATCAACCAGCGTCTCGATGCAGAGGCACTTGTGCTTGTGGCAGAGGAGTTCGGATACAAGATAGAGTTCACTACTGCAGATGACCAGAGCGCCATCGAGCAGGAGGATGATTCAGAAGAGGATCTCGTAGAGCGTCCCCCTGTAATCACCGTGATGGGCCACGTAGACCATGGTAAGACATCTCTGCTGGACTATATCCGCAAGACAAATGTCATAGCCGGTGAGGCCGGTGGTATCACACAGCACATCGGTGCATACAACGTGAAGATGCCCGACGGCCGACACATCACATTCCTCGACACCCCCGGTCACGAAGCGTTCACTGCAATGCGTGCCCGTGGTGTGAAGCTCACCGATATCGCCATCATCATCATCGCGGCCGACGACGCAGTGATGCCCCAGACCATTGAGGCAATCAACCATGCACAGGCGGCCGGCGTTCCTATGGTATTCGCTATCAACAAGATAGACAAGCCGGGCGCAAACCCCGAGAAGATCAAGGAGCAGCTTGCGAATATGAATATCCTTGTAGAGGACTGGGGCGGCAACTACCAGTGCCAGGAAATTGCAGCAAAGAAGGGTACAAACGTAGAGAAGCTGCTTGAGAAAGTGCTGCTCGAGGCAGACCTTCTGGAACTCAAGGCCAATCCGAACAAGCGTGCAGTAGGAAGTGTGGTTGAGTCGTCTCTCGACAAGGGGCGCGGATATCTTGCTACAGTGCTTGTACAGCAGGGTTCTCTCCATGTCGGTGATGTAATGCTCTCCGGCTGCTTTACTGGTAAAGTCAAGGCTATGTTCAACGAACGCGGCCAGAAAGTTACCGAGGCAGGTCCCTCTACTCCTGTATCTGTGCTTGGTCTGAACGGAGCTCCCGCCGCAGGTGACAAGTTCAACGTTCTCGAAGACGAGCGTGAGGCCAAGGATATCGCAAACAAGCGCGAGCAGCTGCTCCGTATCCAGGGTATCAAGACTCAGACACACGTCACTCTGGAAGAGATCGGCCGCCGTATCGCCATCGGCAACTTCAAGGAACTCAAGATTGTGCTCAAGGGTGATGTCGACGGTTCTATCGAGGCCCTCACCGATTCACTCATCAAACTTTCTACCGAGGAGGTGAATGTAAGCGTCATCCACAAGGCTGTCGGAGCAATTTCCGAGTCTGATGTGCTGCTTGCTGCTGCATCCAACGCCATCATCATCGGTTTTCAGGTACGTCCCTCTGCCGAGGCACGCCGCCAGGCCGAGAAGGAAGGCATCGAAATCCGTCTGTACTCAGTCATCTACGATGCAATCAACGAGGTCAAGGACGGTATCGAGGGTATGCTTGCTCCGGAGGAGAAGGAAGAGGTTACTGCAACCGCAGAGGTACGCGAGACATTCAAGATCAGCAAGGTCGGTACAATTGCCGGTGCAATGGTCAAGGAAGGCAAGCTCACACGTACATCGAAGGTGCGCGTGATCCGCGACGGTATCGTGGTCTATACAGGCAACCTCGGCTCCCTCAAGCGTTTCAAGTAAGATGTGAAGGAGGTCGCTTCGGGATTTGACTGCGGTATGAACATCGAGAACTTCAATGATATCAAGATCGGTGATATCATCGAGGCATACCAGATTGTAGAAATCAAACGTAAACTGTAAGAACCTGTTTTGAAATGATTAACTTCAATTCTTATGCTTCTTATTTGCGTATTTTCCGCTGCTTTTCAGTCACGATGGAACCCCATCGCTCCTTCAAATCATCAAAAAATCCACTGAATAATAGACTATAATTATTTTCGTGAAACATTTAAAAACAGGTTCTAAGATTTTTATTAATGGATTACAATACTCAAAGAGAGAAACTGGTGCTTCCCGAATACGGGCGCCACGTGCAGAAGATGATAGACCACATCAAGCTGATCGAAGACCGCGACAAGCGTAACGAGCAGATTCAGGCTGTGGTGAATGTGATGACTATTCTCAATCCTTCGCTGAAAGACTATCCCGACTACAAGCGGAAGCTTTGGGACCACGTATATATGATTGCCGGCTATGACATCGATATCGATTCACCCTATCCGGCTCCCACACCTGCCGAGAAGGCTGCCCGTCCCGACCCCATCGAGGTAAACAAGACACAGATAAAGTCTACGGTGTACGGCCGCAACATCGAAAATATGATCGAACTCGTGGCAGGAATAGAAGATGAAACCGTCAGGACAGAGATGATAAGGAATCTGGCCCGCTACATGAGGCAGCAGTATCTTATCTGGAACAAGGACAATGTCTCTGACGAGACCATCTTCAAGGATATGGCGGCCCTTTCCCAGGGCAGGCTTACAATTCCCGAGGGACTGAGCCTCGGTGCGGTTCACGGTGAGTTCAACCGTCCCCGCGCCGCCATGGATTCCAGCCAGCAGGGCAAGAACTACCAGCAGTTCAACAAGAAGAAGAACAACAAGAGAAAGCGCTTCTACAACTAATCTGGAATGGCAAAGAAGAAGTACAAAAAGAAAAAGAAGAGAGAACCCATACTTACTCCTCAGCGCAAGACCGCTCTCAGGATATTGTTGGG
This sequence comes from Candidatus Equibacterium intestinale, assembly GCA_018064305.1. Classification (GTDB taxonomy): domain Bacteria; phylum Bacteroidota; class Bacteroidia; order Bacteroidales; family UBA932; genus Equibacterium; species Equibacterium intestinale. Next base: position 15,975 of record JAGHVP010000059.1, read on the forward strand.
GCTTGTTCTGTTTGTGGTCACAATCATAGTGACCGCATCGCTGGTCTCTTACCCGTTCACATGGGGCGCCGACTACAGCATCAAAAGTGCCGAAGGTGGTTTCAGCGATGCACTGGTGGCACAGAATGTATGCGGTCTGCTGGGCTGCAGGATTTCTGACTTCTTTATTTCGCGTCTTTTCGGTGTGGGTGCATACTGCATTCCGATATTCCTGCTGACGCTTACAGTGGCATGCTTCAGGATCCGTAAGGTGAAGCTGCTCAGGGCTTTCCTGCTTTCACTCATGGGATGCATAGTGATTTCTCTCATCGCTGCCTTTGTGGCGGGGGTGTTCAATCACCAGCTTTTTTCAAACGGTGCCGGTGGGGCATACGGCTTCAATGCGGTCCGTTGGAGCAACATCCTTATGGGAGAGTTAGGCACGGGCTGTGTTCTGGCTTTCCTGTTCATGCTGTGGCTCTTCCTGCTTTCCGGCAAGGTGGCCACCGCGATAGATAACTTCATAGACAGGGCATTCCACGGCAAACCTGCTGAGGAGTCTGATCCTGTATGTGAGGAAGTGGCTGATGAAGAGGGGACCGACCTTGAAACAGAGGAAGGGGCTGATTCTGCTCCTGTGGCTGTGGAGCCTGTACCGGAGCCGGCGTTTGCCGTTGCGGCAGAGGCTGTGCCTGCACTTGAGATAGAACCGGAGGATGATGGGGAAGAGGTGCTTGAGATAGAAGAGGATACGGCTGCCCCTGCAGTTCCTGCGGCTCATGCCTGCCCGCCTGCACCGGATGATGTATCTATTACAATCGAAGAGGGCGGTTTCGATCCCGAGGCTAACATGCAGGAAGATGACATGTCTCATCTGTACAATCCGCGCCTCGACCTTTCAAGATATGAGTTCCCTTCTGTCCAGATGCTTGATGACTATCAGGACAAATGGTATGAGATTTCAAAGGACGAGCTTGAGCGCAACAAGAACCGCATCGTGCATACTCTTGCCAGCTACAAGATCAAAGTGGAGAACATCTCTGCAAAGAAGGGTCCTACAGTTACACTTTACAAGATCCGTCTTGCTGAAGGAACCCGCATCGCCGCCGTCAAGAGGCTGGAGGAAGACATTGCCATGTCAATGGCCGCCAAAGGTGTGCGCGTGCTGGTGCTTGAAGGCGCCATCGGTATCGAAGTGGCGAATGAAAGGGCAAGTGTGGTGCCCCTGAAGATGATCCTCAACTCTCCCCAGTACCGCGAGAAGAGCGCTAAGATGGAACTTCCCATCGCACTTGGTATCACTGTCACCAACGAGCCTTTCTTCGTCGACCTGGCCAAGATGCCGCACCTTCTGGTAGCCGGTGCCACCGGTCAGGGTAAGTCTGTAGGTCTCAACTGTATCATCACTTCGCTGCTGTTTGCAAAGCATCCTGCAG
>JAGHVP010000007.1 GCA_018064305.1 Candidatus Equibacterium intestinale
TTATTATTTGATATTTAAAAAATCTCTATATCTTTGCGCCATATTAAACAAGAATGATATGACTACTTTGAAGAAAATCAATGTTCTCAGCATAATACTTATTGCTGCAACTGTAATTGGAGCCGGGCTCGACCTTTGTTTCAATTTATGTTTCAATTGGGCTGACAATGTACGCGTATATTTAGACAGTAAAGCTTCGGTCCGCAATATAGTTCCTGCCGACGGAGTGAACTTTGTGTTTTTTCTCCGATGCCTTGCCATCCTGGTATCTGCAGTTACGGCAATCGTTGCAGGTGTCATGCTCGTCATAAACTATATCGGTGTATTGCGCACAGTTAGAAAAGGAAATATCTTCACCGAGGAGCTGGAACGCAGAGTCAGCAGAATCGGCATTGACATGATTGTCATTTATGTTTCAGAATGCGTGATGACACTTGTTGATGGCCGCGCCTCTGTAGAATGGCCTGGTGGTTGGAATCTTTGCTGCGGAATCGGTATGATGATTGTGTCCCAGATATTCGCTCTCGGACGACAGATGAAGGAAGACCAGGAATTTACTGTATAATCTACCACAAAATGATAATCATTAATCTTGATGTGATGCTTGCAAAACGCAAGATGACGCTCAGCGAACTTTCAGACAAGGTGGGAATCACACTGTCAAACATGTCCATTCTCAAAACCGGAAAGGCACGTGCCATACGCATCAGCACCCTCAACGCGATCTGCCGTATCCTTGACTGCACTCCCAACGACATCCTTGAATACCGCCCTGATGCAGTTCCAGAATCAATATCAGAGTCATCACCTGAAAACAATCCGCAATATTAAGACATCAGCTCTATGAGAAATCCCTCCCTGATCTGCATCATTATTCTTTCACTGTTATGTTCCTGTAACAGCTTGACCGGATTAACCTCGGTCAAGCCGAACGATAATGGGAATCTCATCGTTCCTTTGACGATAGGCAAGGATATCATTTATGGTGTGTTTGATACAGGAAGCACTGGATCTTGTCTCACAGGAGAAGAAGCCGACGAATATGACATCTCCCTGTCTGGAAGGACTGTTCAAACATCTCTTCCAGATGTCCAGGGAATAATTTCATGCCCATTATCTGACGAAACAGAAGTTAAGTATGGTACATTGGCAATAGTAAAAGACATCAAATTAATAACGAAGTTCGCAGTATCTGACTCATTTAAACAAAACATTTGGGGAATGGATATCATCGGACAGGTAAACTGGCTGTTTGATTTTGAAAAATCTGCAGTCATGATGTCAACGGCGCCAATCCCGTGCGACACTGCCGATGCTGTTGTCCTGAAATACAGGGTTGACGATCAAAAAAGGATGGTCTGTGACATGAAACATGGAGACACTGTTCTGAATGACGTTTTGATTGACACCGGGATGTCAGAATTCAATCCCATCGGTGTCTCGTTCAGTATTTACAGGTTGGTTTCCAATCCGGAAAAAGAAGAAGCCGAAAGAAAGTCCATGGGAATATCGCAAACCGTCCTGTCACAAGACCAGGCGATGAGATGCAGATTAGGGTTCGAGAATTCAGACACTTATGGAGTACCGCTTTTCTGGGGGCCGGATTTGACATTTGACGCTCCTGATTGGAGCATCACTGCAGAAAAAATAAAAGCAGAATTTCCGAATGGCATCCTAGCCCTCAGTTACGATTGCAGCAGGAAGTTGTATATAGAAACAACTACACAACGGATTTTCCTGATTAAATAGCGTGGCGCATAAGCCATTCATTTACAGCAATATACACAAAGCAGCCCCCGAAAAATCACGGGGGTTGATGTGCATAACAATCAGATTATCAGCAAGTAATGCACCACGGCCTCAGTCACTGCCGCACAAAAAAAAAGAGTCCGACACTGGCCGGACTCTTCTTGATTATTTGGTGTACCAAACGTCTACTATTCCCACTCGATGGTTGCGGTAGGCTTGGGTGATACATCGTAGCATACGCGGTTAACACCCTTGACCTCAGTCATGATGCGCTTTGCGATATGATTGAGGAGATCCCAGTTGATAGGCTCGACAGTGGCGGTCATTGCATCGACAGAGTTGACGGCACGGATGATAACAGGCCAGTCGAAGCAGCGTTTGCCGTCACGTGCACCAACGCTCTTGAAATCAGGGATGGCTGTGAAATACTGCCATACAGTCTTGTTGAGACCAGCTTTGTCAAACTCTTCGCGGAGGATTGCATCTGACTCGCGTACAGCCTCGAGACGGTCACGTGTGATGGCACCGAGGCAGCGTACACCAAGGCCGGGGCCGGGGAACGGCTGACGGTAGACCATATTTTCGGGAAGGCCGAGGGCTACACCCACAACGCGTACCTCATCTTTGTAGAGGAACTTGAGAGGCTCTACGAGCTCGAACTGCATATCGTCGGGAAGACCACCCACATTGTGGTGAGCTTTCACTCCGTCGCTCTCGATGATGTCGGGATAGATAGTACCCTGTGCAAGGAAGTCGATACCCTCAAGCTTGCGGGCCTCTTCCTCGAATACGCGGATGAACTCTGCACCGATGATCTTTCTCTTCTTCTCAGGCTCAGAAACACCTTCGAGCTTGCCGAGGAAGCGGTCGATTGCATCTACATACACAAGGTTTGCGTTGAGCTCTTCGCGGAAGACCTTTACAACCTGCTCAGGCTCGCCCTTGCGGAGAAGACCGTGGTTCACGTGAACGCATACAAGCTGGCTGCCGACAGCCTTGATAAGCAGAGCTGCTACAACAGAAGAATCCACACCGCCCGAAAGCGCAAGCAGGACCTTCTTTGAACCGATCTGGGCCCTGAGAGCCTTGACCTGTTCGTCAATAAACTTGTTGGCAAGTTCGAAATTAGTGATTCGCTCCATTTCTGCGGGGCGGACGTTACCTGAGTTCATATACTTTATCGTTTAGATTTTTATTTTGTATTAACGGGGTGCAAAAGTACAAAAAAATGGTGAATTCTTTCATAAATATTGTATTTTTGCGCCCAATTACAAAGTAGTATGGAAGAAATAAGAAACATAGCAATCATCGCGCACGTAGACCACGGCAAGACCACTCTGGTAGACAAAATGATCCAGCAGGCAGTCAGCATGCGTGAGTCTGAAAAGAGCGGCGAGCTCATCCTTGACAACAATGACCTCGAAAGAGAGCGCGGTATCACAATCCTTGCAAAGAACGTATCTGTACCCTACAAGGGGACGAAAATCAATATCATAGACACTCCGGGCCATGCCGACTTCGGCGGAGAGGTGGAGCGCGTGCTTAATATGGCAGACGGCGTGCTTCTGCTGGTGGATGCCTTCGAAGGCACCATGCCCCAGACCCGCTTCGTGCTTCAGAAAGCCATCGAAATGGGCAAGAAGCCCATCGTGGTTATAAACAAGGTTGACAAGACCAACTGCCGCCCCGACGAGGTGAACGAGCAGGTGTTCGACCTTATGTTCTCGCTCAACGCAACTGAAGAGCAGCTCGACTACAAGACAGTCTACGGCAGTGCAAAGCAGGGCTGGATGTCACTTGACTGGCGCAAGCCCACCACCGACATCACCCCTCTGCTCGACACCATCCTCGAAGAGATTCCCGCTCCACCGATGGTGGAAGGCACACCCCAGATGCTTATTTCATCACTTGAGTACTCACCATATGTGGGCCGTATCGCTATCGGCCGCATCACACGCGGTGTGCTCAAGGAAGGCCAGAACATATCTCTCTGCAAGAGATACGACATAATCGAGAAACAGAAGATCAAAGAGCTCATGGTGTTCGAAGGTCTTGAGAAGAAGAAACAGGCAGAGGTACGCTGCGGCGACATCTGCGCCGTGGTTGGCATCAACGGATTCGAGATTGGCGACACCATCGCCGACTATGAGAATCCCGAAGCACTCCCTCCCATCGCCGTGGACGAACCCACTATGAGCATGCTCTTCTCTATCAACGACTCTCCCTTCTTCGGCCAGGACGGCAAGTTCGTGACAAGCCGCCACCTCAAGGACCGTCTCGACCGCGAGCTTGAGAAGAACCTTGCGCTGAGGGTCAAACCCGGTCTGGGTGCCGACTCTTTCATAGTGTACGGACGCGGTGTGCTGCACCTCTCAATCCTCATCGAGACAATGCGCCGCGAAGGTTTCGAGCTTCAGGTAGGCCAGCCCAAGGTGCTTGACAAGACCATCAACGGCCAGAGGTGCGAACCTATAGAGAACCTCACCATCGACATACCCGACGAATACGTGGGCAGGGCGATAGAGATGACCACCCGCCGCAAGGGCGCCCTCATCCACATGGACAGCCGCGACGGCCGCACACATCTTGACTTCGACATCCCCTCACGCGGTCTGATGGGTCTGCGCAGCAACCTCCTCACAGCATCGGCTGGAGAAGCCATCGTGTCGCACCGTTTCAAGGAGTACGAGCCCTACAAGGGTGACATCGAGAAGAGAGTCAACGGTTCGCTCGTATCAAACGACACCGGACTTGCAGTGGCATACGCGATGGACAAGCTGCAGGACCGCGGACGTTTCTTCGTGGAACCCGGCGAAGACATCTATGCAGGACAGGTTGTGGGCGAGCACACCCGTGAGCGCGACCTCAACATCAACATCTGCAAGACCAAGAAACTCACCAACGTGCGCGCAGCAGGCAGTGACGAGAAAGTGATGCTTCCTCCCGCAATCAAGTTCAGCCTTGAGGAGGCTCTTGAATACATTCAGGAAGACGAGCTTGTAGAGATCACCCCCCACCACATGAGGCTCCGCAAGATTCTGCTCGACGAGACCGCCCGCAAGAGAGCCGCAATGAGAGAGCAGAACTAAAATCATTGCATTAATAAAAATAATTGCTATATTTGCACCCCAATTTGCAAGAGTGTTGCCATGAGCGAGATAATAATACCCCTGCACGGCCTCTCGAAAGGCAGACAGGAATTCGAGTTCAAGCTGGATGACAGTTTCTTGGACGAGTTCGGAAACGGTGTTGTGAACGGTGTTGACGGAGCGGCACATTTTGCAGTTGAACGCAAGGGAAGTTGGATTGAAATAGTGTGTGCGGTCGAGGGGGAAGCGAAGGTTGAATGTGACAGATGTCTTGAAGACCTCTACCTCCCTGTTGACACAGAGCAGAAGCTGACAGTCCGTTTCGATGCAGATCCGGAAGAGGTTGTGAACGATGATGACAACACCATAATTCTGGTGGACGGCACATCGGAGATAGATCTGGGCCAGACGGTTTACGACTTCATCTGCCTGTCTCTGCCACTCCAGAAAGTACATCCCGAAGGGGAATGCAACATGGAGACGGTATCGAAGATCGGATTAGACAGCAGCATGGAAGGACAGATTCCTGCCAACACACCGTTTTCAGGTCTGAAAGACCTCTTGAAAGAAAGCAATTAAGGATTTGAAATATAATAACTTAAAAATAACGAACAATGGCACATCCCAAACGAAAAGTCTCTAAACAGCGCAGAGACAAAAGAAGAACCCACGACGTAGCCCCTGTTGCAACAATGGCAACATGCTCAAACTGCGGTGCAACTGTTATGTATCACCACGTTTGCCCTGAGTGCGGTTACTATCGCGGCCGTCAGATCATCGTAAAGAACCAGTAATTCTTCCCTGACCGGTACGGAAACAAGACAAAGGGGTGCCACAAAACAGCAAACCCCTTTTTCTTTACAGGCCCTGTTAGTTCAACGGATAGAACGGAAGTTTCCTAAACTTTAGATAGTGGTTCGATTCCACTACGGGGTACAAAATTATGTTAAGAAAAATCAGAATTGCAATTGCAGCGTTGGTGTTCACAGCCATTACGCTGCTTTTTTTGAATGTATTCGGGGAAGCCTCCCCCATCCTCTCATTCTTTGCCAGGATACAGATTGTACCGGCTTTCCTTGCCATGCATTTCGTGATTGTGGCGGTGCTGGTGGTTGCCACACTGCTGTTCGGGCGTCTGTACTGCTCTGCCATCTGCCCGCTCGGCATCCTTCAGGACATCATTGCGTGGTTTTCGCGCCTGGGCGGCAAGAAACGCAAGCTGAGGTACGGATATTCGAAAGGACTCCCATGGCTCCGCCCGGTGATGCTGGTTCTTTTCATCGTGGCCGAGGTTGCGGGACTCGCATCGTTCGCTGCAATCATCGAGCCTTACAGCGCGTTCGGAAGGATGGTGGCCGGATTCACCCATCCCAGCCTTACAAGCGCCATTCTCTGGACCGCAGCTGCCACGTTCGCGCTGATTTTCTTCCTGGCATGGAAGTATGGCCGCGCATGGTGCAACACTGTCTGCCCTGTGGGCACAACGCTGGGATTCATTTCCAAGTTTTCTCTGTTCCGTCCCGTAATAGATACTGAAAAGTGCGTCAACTGCGGGCTGTGTGGCAGGAAATGCAAGGCACAGTGCATCGATACAAAGAATCACGCGGTTGACGGAAGCCGTTGTGTGATGTGCTTCGACTGCCTTGAGAACTGCTCGGCAAACGCAATCAGCTACAAGCCTGTATGGAGCATAAAAGGCAGCGGCAAAGCCCCGGCAAGCGACAATCCTGCAGCGCGCCGCGCATTCCTCACCGCCGCCGGTATGCTGGCAGTGGCAGGGCATAAGGCAAAAGCCGACGAAGTCAGGAAAGAGGTGGCCGACAAGATAGCCCCCATCCTTTCCGACCTGGTTCCGAAGCAGGCCCCGCAACGCGCCACACGCATCGTTCCTCCGGGATCTGTAAGTATAAAGCATCTGGAACAGCACTGCGTGTCGTGTCAGCTGTGCGTCCAGGCATGCCCCAACAAAGTGCTCAGGCCGTCTACAGACCTTGAGCATTTCATGCAGCCAGAAAGCTCATTTGAAAAAGGATACTGCCGCCCCGAGTGCAACCGCTGCGGCGAAGTGTGCCCTGCAGGTGCAATAAAGCCCGTCACTATTGAAGAGAAAACAGGCATACAGACAGGCCACGCCGTCTGGAACAAAGAGCTCTGCATCCCCCTTGTGAAAGGGCTTGACTGCGGCAACTGCGCGCGCCACTGCCCCACCGGTGCCATCACCATGGTATCGGCAGAGAACCCCGGTTTCGTTTTCGGTGAGACCGACCATGGTCATAAGTTCGTTCATATTCCGGCAATAGACACTGCAAAATGCATAGGATGCGGAGCCTGTGAGAACCTCTGCCCCGCAAATCCCATAAGCGCAATCACCGTGGAAGGCCACGAGGTCCACAACAACATCTAACCCGAGGATAATATGGAAAAGATAGACAGACGTTCATTTCTGAAACATATCGGTGCTGCCGGTGCCGGAGCTGCGCTTGTTGCCACAGGCTGCAAAAGCCAGACGAGCGGCGTGAAAGCAGGAAAGCCTGATTCCGAAGGCACGATGGAATACCGCACAAGCGGCCGCGGAGACAAGATTTCACTGCTTGGATACGGAGGAATGCGCTTCCCTACAATAGACAATGTCCGTGGTGCAGAGCTTGACCAGGAGCAGATCAACCACCTTGTGGACTATGCCCTGGAGCACGGAGTGAACTATTTCGACACGGCACCTGTCTACAGCGGCGGAAAGGCCGAAGGTGCACTTGGCAGGGCGCTTGCCCGCCACCCGCGCGACAGTTACTTCGTTGCCACAAAGATGTCTAACTTCCGTGGCAGCCACACGTTCGAAGAGGGGCTGGAGATGTATCAGCATTCACGCAGCGAGCTGCAGGTAGACTACATCGACTATTATCTGCTGCACTCCCTGGACGGCAGCAGAGAATCTTTCAACACACGCTTCATCGAGAACGGGCTGCTCGACTATCTGCTTGCCGAACGAGAGGCGGGCCGCATCCGCAACCTCGGATTCTCTTTCCACGGCAGTGCCGAAGGCTTTGACTACATAATGAGCCTGCACGAGCAATATCACTGGGACTTCGCACTTGTCCAGCTCAATTATATAGACTGGAACCATTCCGACGAATGCAACGCCTCTTATCTTTATTCAGAGATGGAGAAACGCGGCATCAAGACCGTTGTGATGGAGCCGCTGCTCGGCGGCCGGCTGGCCAACGTGGCCGGAATGGTCTCAAGCCAGATGCTTGAGCGCAGGCCCGGCAGCAGCGTGGCGTCATGGGCATTCCGTTTCGCAGGAAGCCACCCCAACATAATGTGTGTGCTGAGCGGCATGACCTACATGGAGCACCTGCAGGACAACCTGGGCACATTCACAGGTTTCGAGCCGTGCACCGAAGAAGAGAACGAGTTCCTTGACGGTGTTGCAAAAGCCATACTGCAGTATCCCCTTATCAACTGCACAATGTGCAACTACTGCCTTCCCTGCGAATTCGGAGTGGATATCCCCAGTATCTTCAACCATTACAACAAATGCATCAACGAGGGTCTGGTACCGGAATCATCAGGCGACTCCGACTACAGGAAACTGCGCCGCGCCTTTCTGAAAGGATACGACAAGAGCGTGCCTTCACTCCGCCAGGCCAGCCACTGCATAGGATGTATGGAGTGCATAAAGAAGTGCCCCCAGAAAATAAATATCCCCACGCAGCTGCACCGTATAGATGAGTACGTGGAGATATTGAAACAGCAGAAAGAATTCTAGCTGCAGGAAGCCCTATGCCTGCTTCCACTGCTCGCGCAGAAGCGCCACTGCAGCGGGAGTGGTCACTGCGGGATCGCCGGCAGTGCCGCACTCGAAGCTTACATAGTTCTGATATTCCATCTCTTTCAGAGCACGGAATCCTGATACATAGTTGTCAAGCTCGCCGTCTTCGCCGGGATTGATACGGCGGCCGCGGCTTGCCACATGCACATGCTGCAGATATTTGGGACCTGCAGACATGAATGCCGCATAGTCAGATGTCTCTTCTTTCATGTGCCAGAAGTCGCCCATGCATTTCACACCGTCGCTTCCGCAGTCACGGCAGATTGCAGCAGCGTCTGAAACGAGGCGGAGATAGAACGCTTCCTCGCGGTTGAGAGGCTCGAGAATCACTGTTGTACCTGCCGCAAGGGCATACTGGCCAAGCTCGTAAAGCTGGTCGCAGAGATACTGGCGTGTCTCGGGAGTATGAGGCTTGCATGGATTCTGGAACACAAACGCAGGCACCATTATGACACCGGTTGAGCCGAGGGCACCGGCTGCGTCGACTATTGTGCGCATCGATTTGTCGAACGCATCCTTCTGTCCGTCTTCTGCCAGGATGAAGCCGTCGAAACCGGCACAGATTGCAGAAAGTTTGATATTGCGCCCTTCAAGCGCCTTTGACAGCTCGTCAAAGTTCCTTACAAGCTCACCGCCACCGGGTTCGAAGCCCACGATGCCGAGGCTTTCCATATAGTCGAACTTCTCTGCGTATGTGTCACCGATTGCCTTGCCGCTCTGGAAAGAGAGCTTGAGCTCAGTATTGTTCTTGGGCTTTGCAGCCGTGCATGACGAGGCAATAGCGGCAACAGGGCCGCCTGCCAGTGCTACTGCGGCGGCTCCTGCAAAAGAAGTCTTGAAGAAATCCTTCCTGTTCATTTGTTCTGATGATTAGTTGCCGGGAACGGGGATAACAGGATTCTTGACAGCGTCGAGGTCACCGAATGCGAGCTGGTCGGGTTCACCGGGGAGATAGTTCATCTGGCTTGCAGAAACCTCGTCCCATGTGAGGGTGCCGCCGTTGTATGCAGCTTCACGTCCGAGCACACCTGCAAGGGTTGAAATACCTGTCAGGGTAGCCTCGTCGTGAGCCTCGTTGTTGCGGATATGGTTAACCCAGTCGACATGTTCGAGGACATAAGGGTTGTGCTGCTGGAACGCTGCCTGTGCAGCCTCGGCATTGTATTGCCAGAGGATGTTGCCCTGCAGGTCGCGGATTGTGTTGTCAAAGCTGCTCCACTGGCCCTTTGTGCCCTGGATAACCTCACCAACGCTGCTTGAGCAGCCGTTGATCTGGCGGCACATAGAGTGGAGATGGATGCCGTTTTCGAATTCGAAGTCTACGCTGAAGCAGTCGTACTGGTCGCCTGTAACTCTGCGGTGGCGTGCACCAACAGCTTTCGCTGCAGTGGGATGGATTCCACCTGCAAACCACAGGAACACATCGATATTGTGTACATGCTGCTCTACGATATGGTCACCTGAAAGCCATTTCCAGTTGACCCAGTCGCGGATGCTCCACTCCATGTCGGTCCATGCGGGCTGACGGTCGCGGTACCAGAGCATCTCCTGGTTCCAGTAAACCTCACCTCCGGTGATTTCGCCGATCATACCTTTCTGTACAAGTTCGAAAGCCTCTACATACTCGCGCTGATGGTGGCGCTGGGTGCCGGTAACTACAGCAAGACCCTTTGACTGTGCAACCTTGGCAACAGCCATGATGGTACGATAACCTGCAGCATCAACTGCAATGGGTTTCTCAAGGAATGAGTGAACGCCCTTTTCAGTTGCATACTGGAAATGATAGGGACGGAACACGGGAGGAGTGGCAATGATAACCATATCAACGCCCGAGTCGATCACTTTCTTATAAGCATCAAAGCCGACGAAGCACATCTCGTCGGGAATCTCCTGGCCTGCGTCGCCCTGAAGGCGCATGCGTGCATCGTTCACCCTGTCCTGGAAAACATCTCCAAGAGCAGTAATCTTCACGCCGTTGGCAGCTTCGAGAAGGTTGAATGCAGCACCTGTTCCACGTCCGCCGCATCCGATAAGACCGCATTTGAGTTCACGACCGTCGACTGCCTTGTCGGGAAGTTCGGGAATATAATATTCACCGGGTTGTTTGAGCGGAGTCATCTTGCCAGACTTAGCCGCGCAGGAAGAGAGGAGCGGAGTTGATGCAAGGAGTGCACCACCGCCAAGAACTGCACTGCAGCTCAAGAAGTTACGTCTTGAAATGTTTTTCATGATAATATATGTTTTACGTATTTTACAATATTGAGGCTAAAGTTAAGACATTTATTCCTACTCTGCAACAATGCCTTCCGGAACTTCGCACACGACCCTGAATCCTATTCCCTTGATGTCTGAATACCACCAGATGCTCTTGGGATTCTGAGGGTCGGTCTTGAGCCATGCGTCATGCTCGGTATGGGCACGTGCCGCACAGCGGACATCTGCAGCATCAGAAGCATAATAACCGCCGCGGACCACATATTCAGTGCCTGAAGCGGGGCCTTTCGGGTCAACAGCACCGTCTGAGACTTTGCTGTAGGCATCTTCTGCATACCAGTCAGAGCAGTACTCCATGACATTGCCAAGCATATTCTTCAAACCGAAGGGGTTTGCTGCAACTTTTGCAGGCTCGTCGGTGCGGTTGCTGCTGTTGAGGGCATAAATCACATTGGATGCGATGCCTGTGGGGTCACTTCCGAACAGCTTGCGCACAATACCTTCAGATGTAAACTTCTTAGGGTCTCCTGCGAAATAATAAGGAGTGGATGTACCGCCGCGTGCCGCATACTCCCATTCCGCCTCGGTGGGAAGACGGTATGTGCGGCCTGTCTTCAGGCTCAGCCACTGGCAGAATGTCTCAGCACCGTAGTGGGTCATGGTGATGGCCGGACGGGAACCCTGTCCCCAGCCCTGGTCGGGCGCTCCGAAAGGAGGTGTAGGGCCGCTCACTGCATCGATATCCTCGCGTGTATTGTTTGCATAGATGGTTGCCGGAGCAGTGCGGCCTTCCGACATCGTCTCGCCGAAGAAAGCCCAGTACTGGTCCCAGGTAACCTCGACTTCTGCCATAAAGAACGGAGATACCCTGACTTTGTGCTGGGGCCCTTCGTCGTCGTTGCGCAGAGCCTCGTCTGAAGCAGATCCCATTTCAAACTCGCCGCCTGGCACAGCTATCATGTTGATGGATGCAGAAGTACCGGGAACGGTCTCTGTGAAGTTCTTGAACTCTGTAACCTCGGCTGCTGTCTCATACACCACTCCACCTGTAGTCTTCGGGGCTTCAGTCATTGACGAATGTTTGTAGTCGGGATTGTAGTGACCTGCATCCAGATGGCAGCTTATACACTGGATATCAAGCTTTTCGGCATTGTCTTCATAGTAGAGGTGGGCGCAGATCGCATCGTCAGACACACCCTCGGGGAACAGAGTCTGATGGCACTCGAGGCACGACTCGTTATAGACAATCTTCACTGCATAGTCAAGCTCGCCCTTGCGGTCCCAGTTTATCTTTTCCTTGTTCTTGAATACATACGAGAACAAATCCTTGATTCCCATCTTTGTCTTTACCAGAAAATGCCCGGCAACATGGTCTTCAGGCGGAAGGTGGCACTCTGCGCAGTCGGTCACAGTGCCGCTGGCATTCTGGTGGTGCACGCTCTTCATCCAGCTTGCATCTGCCGCTTCGTGCACATGGCACGACATACAGCTGTCGTTGGTTGATGTCTTGACATACACTGTGTTCAGCACAGCCGTCACTACAATACCGGCCACTATGCCGATAAGGATGAGAAGAAGATTCTTTTTCCTGCTTGTCATATAATCTGATATCTATTTTACTTCGAAAACATATCTGCCGCTGCCTGTATTGAATACGGCATAACCTCCGGCATATTCATAATCTGTCATAGCTTCGCCGTCCTTTGTAACCACTGCTCCTTCAGCAGCAGGGACGCACACTTCCGCCCTTGTATTGAACGGAACCGTTATTTCAAGGACAAACCTGCCGTCGTCTTCAATGCGCCAGGCAGATGCAGCCTTGCCGTATGGCGTTGTCTCTTCAGCCTCGGCAAATGTAAGTCCTTCGCCGGGATATGGTTTGATACGGATGGTCTTGAAGCCCGGCTCCAACTCGCTGATACCTGCAACATAACGGTAGAGCCAGTCGCCGATAGCACCGTATGAATAGTGGTTGAAAGAGTTCATACCGTTGTCGGGAATGGTATGGTCGGGCAGCATAGAGTTCCAGCGTTCCCAGATGGTGGTGGCATCCATCGTCACAGGATAGAGCCAGCTGGGGCATGTGTCGTTGAAAAGAAGCCTGTATGCCAGATGATTGTATCCGTTCTCTGTAAGGACACGGTTTATGTGGGGAGTACCCAGGAATCCTGTGGTGAGATGGCCGTAATACTCCACATTCTCTGCAAGGCGGGCGGCGGCTGCAGCGCGGACATTTTCCGGCAGCATATCATACACAAGTGCCAGGATATAGGCCGTCTGGGTGTTTGCGGTAAGCGAGCCGTCTTCATTAAGATACTCCCTGCAGAAAGCCTCCTTCGCCTTGGTGCAGATGCCTGCATAATATTCGGCATCGGCGCTGTTGCCCAGCACTTCAGCCGTACGGGCCATGATATCGGCAGAATTTGCGAAGTGGCACTGCTGGCTGATGGGGTTGGGAGTGGCTATCTGGAAGCCGTCCTTCTCCCCTGCCTCTACGTATGAGAGCCAGTCGCCGTAATGCCAGCCGGTGTTCCACAGGCAGCTTTCTCCAGCCTGTGCAATGACACAGTCGACCCACTTCTTCATGCTGGAATATTGAGTCTCCAGCACCTTCGTATCACCGTATGCCATATAGAGCGTCCAGGGGATGATGGTTGCAGCATCAGCCCAGCCCACATGGCCTGCACCTACAAGGTTTTTCACGAAAGGCACTATGTCTGTCACCTCACCGCCGGGGAACTGCTCGGCTGCAAGGTCTTTGAGCCATTTAGAATAGAATGCGTATGTCTGGCGGTTGAAAGTGGCGGTGCGGGCAAACACCTCTGCATCGCCTGTCCAGCCGAGACGCTCGTCACGCTGCGGGCAGTCAGACGGGATATCCACGAAGTTGCCGCGCTGGCTCCACTGGATGTTGCTCTGCAGCCTGTTGACACGCTCGTCAGAGCATCTGAAGCTGCCGGCGGGCTCGAGGTTGGAGAACCTTACTGCAGCCTTGAAATCGTCAAGGTTGATTTCGTCACGCTCCATTCCTTCTACCTTGATATATCTGAATCCGTAGAATGTGAACTTCGCAGAGAACTCCTGGGGCGTGCCGTCGCAGATGTATGTGCTGAGCGCTTTTGCCGAGCGGAGGTTCACAGTATAGAAGTTGCCGTTCTCGTCAAGGTATTCGGCATGCGAGATTTTTATTGTCTGACCGGGCTTTCCTGTAAAACTCAGCACTTCGGTACCCACCAGGTTCTGACCGAAGTCAATCACCAGTTCACCCGCAGGCGTCTCTATCAGTTCTTTCGGGCTCACATACTGTTCTGTAACTACTTGCTCGCAGTCCTGGGGCGCCAGATTGTCATAACCGTATTCCACCTCTTGCACATTCTGCCACTGCGAATCGTCGAAGCCGGGGGTATTCCAGCCCTGCTGCACCTTTGCAGCATCGAAAGTCTCACCGTTGTAGATGGTAGACTCGAGGATTCCTCCGGTAGAGTATTTCCACGAGCCGTCTGTCACCACAACATCCTTTGAACCATCCTGATATGTGATAAGGATCTGTGCCAGTGCCGCAATGTTCGTCCCTTCGAAATTAGGCTTGTAGACAGAAGGATCCACAAAACCCATATTGCTCAGATACCAGCCGCGGGCAAGCTCCAGGCCGAAGGCATTCTCCCCTTCTTCAATCATATCAGTCACATCGTATGTCTGGTACTGAAGATGCCTGTCGTAGCTAGTGTATCCGGGAGCAAGGTATGCATCGCCTATCTTGGAGCCGTTGAGCGAGGCTTCGTAGAGGCCGTGTGCCGTAACGAATGCCAGTGCGCGCTTCACTTTCTTCGATACACTGAACTCCTTGCGCATCAGGGGGCTTGCATCTGTGAGAGGGGCTTCTATCCAAGATGCCTGCCATTCGGAAGCATTGAATAGGCCTGTAATAAAACGCGCACGGCTGCTCCATGCGCTCTTGGTGCCTTCATTGTCCCAGACTCTCACCCTCCATTCGTAGACTGTACCGGATTTGAGCTGTTTACCTGCATAAGGCACAGCCACAGAGTTGCTGCCTGCAATCCTGCCTGAGTTCCAGACTTTCTTACGGCCGTCAAACACCTGGATCCTGCAGGCAATCTGGCCTGCGTTGTGTGAGTCGCTCTCAGTGATCCAGCTGAAAGTGGGCTCCGGGTCTGTGATGCCTGCCGGTGATGTCATGTGATTCACTTTGAGCGAATTGACATCCAGCGCAAAGGCACGGCACGACACCAGTATGGCTATTGCTGCAAGAATTCTTTTCATGGCACTACAGGGTTGCATAGTCACGACCGTATTCGAGCTGCTGATCTACGAAGTCGTCGCAATATTCAATCTTATAGTCAACCACCTGCTCACCCTTCAGTACAGGGACGATGGTGGGATTCACGAAACCGCGGTAGGGTTTCAGACCGAGAGCAGAATAGCGCTCCAGAACCTCTTTGTGGAGCTCGGGGTCGATATTCACTGCATATTTCTCTACAAGGTCGCGGCCGGCGGCATAGTCGCCTTCCGACTTGATGCGCTGCATCTCTGCCAGCAGGTCGGCAAACAGGCCGCGCAGTGCCTCGTAGTCGTTGATCACGAAATAGGTCTTGCCGTCGCGCACTTTCTTCTCTATCACATTCGCCTCTGCGCCTTTTTCATAGCACCAGTCGGCGATGAGCTTGCGGTTCTGCATGTGCGCCTCGGTGTTGGGCATGCCGGGCTCGATGCGGGTGAACTGGGTGAAGATGCCGTTGCGGATATAGCTGTCGTATTCAGCCTTGTATGCATCGGGGCTGTCGAGCAGGCCGAGCTCCACAAGCTTGGGATCTGCAAGATAGTAGAGTGCAAACAGGTCGGCGCGGGCCTCTTCAAGGGTCGAGCTGTAGTCTTTGAGGGCATTTGCCGAAGTACCTTCAAGGAGCTGGCCTGAACCGTGTCCGAGGCACTCGTGAAGGTCGGTATGCAGATTGTCTGTGATGAAACCGTAAGTCTTCGCCCTCTCGATCTCGGCCTCGTCCCATGCAAATTCTGAAAGCATGCTCACAGGTTTTTCGTTTGCTGCCTTGTCGTATGCCGAGGTGATGTTTTCAATGGTCACCGATTTCGAGCCGTGCTCCTTGCGGATCCAGTCTGCGTTGGGAAGGTTGATGCCGATGGCTGTAGCAGGATATGTATCACCTGCAATCACCACTGCGTTGATAACTTTTGCAGACACGCCCTTCACCTCAGCTTTCTTGAAGCGGGGGTCGATGGGAGAATTGTCTTCGAACCACTGTGCATTCTCGCTGATGACCTCGGTACGGTGTGAAGCCGCCTTGTCCTTGAAGTTCACCATAGCCTCCCAGTTGCCCTTCAGTCCGAGGGGGTCGCCATACACCTCGATGAATCCATTGATGAAGTCGATGTCGGAATTGGTGTCCTCTGCCCATTCGATGCTGTATTTATCCCACAGCTTGAGGTCACCGGTGCGGTAGTACTCCACAAGGTCGGTGATAATCTGTTTCTGAGCATCGTTCTCTGCCACGTTGCGGGCTGCCTCAAGGCACTCTACAATCTTGGTGAGAGCCTCACCGTAAAGTCCGTCGGTGGTATAGGGCAGCTCGACCAGCCTGCCGTATTCATCCTTGACGAGGCGGCTGTTCAAACCGTATGAAATGGGACGCGGGTCGTTGGGATCTTCCATCTCTGCATAGAACTGCTCTGCCTCGGCCTGTGTCACACCTTCATAAAGGTGGTTTGCAGATGAAGTTATGATATCTTTTTCTGTGCCCTGGTATTTCCTGGTAGGAGCCACTGCAGGGTCATACATGATTTCCAGAAGGTTTGCATCAGCCATTCCCACTGCTTCCATCAGTGAAGCGAAGTACTCTTCCGGGCACTCGGGGAAGAACTTGTAATTGCCGTAGTGATGGTGGATACCGTTGCTGAAGAACACTCTCTTGGCATATACCATGAACTGACCGAACTGTTCGCAGTTCTTGTCGCCCTGATAGTCGGTGATAATCTTTTCAAGCACTTTGCGGATGGGGAGGTTGTATTCATAATTCTGAGCCCAGATGATGTCACGGCCGTATTTCGCAGCCTCGCTCAGATGATACAGGTACTCTTTCTGCTGAAGGGAAAGTGTTTCCCACTGGGGAATCTGATAGCGGATAACCCCGATGTCGGCAAACTCGTCGAGACAGTATTTGAACTCTGGTTCCTCCTTTGGCTGTGTGGTACAGGATGCTGCCGCAAGACACAGCGATGTTGCAATTGTCATGATTCTGAACAGTTTCATTTTGTATGGTCTAATTTGATTTCGTCTTATATTGATATAAAACTCCAAATTTAGTAACTTTGCACGATAGAAACACAATTTATCACACATATATTAATAAAATGCTCACTTCTTTAAACGCAATCTCTCCTGTAGACGGACGTTACCGCCGTCAAGTTGATGCTTTCGGCCAGTATTTCTCTGAATTCGCCCTTATACGCTACCGCGTGAGGGTTGAAATCGAATATTTCATCGCACTCAGCGAGATTCCCCTGCCCCAGCTTGCCAGCTTTGACAAGTCGCAGGTTCCCGCCCTACGCGCCATCTACCAGAATTTCACCGAAGAAGACGCACAAAGCGTGAAGGAGATTGAAAAGACCACCAACCACGACGTGAAGGCGGTTGAATACTTCATCAAGAAGAAGTTTGCAGAGATGGGCATCAATCCCGCCTTCAGCGAGTTCGTACACTTCGGTCTCACTTCACAGGACATAAACAACACCTCAGTACCCCTCTCCCTCAAGGAAGGCATCGAGGATGTGTACAGGCCCGCGCTTGAAGAGGTCATTGCAATCATTGCAGGGTTCGAGCAGGAGTGGAAAGACGTTCCGATGCTTGCCCACACCCACGGCCAGCCCGCATCGCCCACCCGCCTCGGCAAAGAGTTCGGAGTGTTCCGCGCCCGTCTCGAAGAGCAGAAGAGGCAGCTTGACGCAGCCATCTATCCCGCCAAGTTCGGCGGTGCCACCGGCAATATGAACGCCCACCATGTGGCATATCCTGCAATTGACTGGAAATCATTTGCAGACAGCTTTGTTAGCCAGAAACTCGGTCTCACACGCTCGTTCCCCACAACACAGATCGAGCACTACGACAACCTGGCAGCCCTGTTCGACTGTCTTTCCCGCATAAACACCATCCTCATAGACATTGCCCGCGACATCTGGACCTATATCTCGATGGAATACTTCAAGCAGAAGGTCAAAGCCGGCGAGGTGGGTTCGTCAGCAATGCCCCACAAGGTCAACCCCATCGACTTCGAAAACGCAGAGGGCAACCTCGGCGTGGCCAATGCAGTGTACCGCCATCTGGCAGAGAAGCTCCCCATATCACGCATGCAGCGCGACCTCACCGACTCCACAGCACTCCGCAACGTAGGTGTGCCCCTCGCACACTCTCTCATAGCGCTCTGCTCGCTCAAGAAAGGCTTCGGCAAGCTGATCCTCAACGAGAGCAGGCTGGCCGCAGACCTGGAAGACAACTGGGCAGTGGTAGCCGAAGGCATCCAGACCATCCTGCGCCGCGAAGCTTATCCCAACCCCTACGAGACACTCAAGGCCCTCACCCGCACCGGCGGACACATCAATAAAGAGACCATTGCCGAATTCATTGATACCCTTGAGGTTGCAGAGAGCGTTAAGGAAGAGCTGCGCGCCATCACACCTTCGTCATACACAGGCATCTAGCCTCCGATATGATTATTGACAGATACAGATTCTTCCTGTTCGACATCGACCGCACGCTCTGGGATTTCGACGCCAACGCGCACGTTGCGCTGCGCACCGCCGTCACAAATGCCGCAGTGGGTGTGACAGAAGAGAATTTCGAGGAGTTCTTCGAGGTCTACGAGCCGCACAACCAGTATCTCTGGGACGAATACGAACGCGGCCGCATCACCAAGGATTTCCTGAAGCAGGACCGTATCTTCACTCCGCTCAAGATGTTCTGCGGAATGAACGATATTGCAAGAGCCATGGAGATTTCGGAGGATTATCTCTATCACATGGCGCTCAGCACCAAGCTTATGGACGGCGCCGCCGAAGTGCTTGAGGCAATCGCGGCGCGCGGCGGAAAGATGGGTATCGTTTCCAACGGATTCAAGGAGGTTCAGCGCCGCAAGCTTGCGCACGCCGGCATCGACAAATACTTCAGCGCCGTCATCATCAGCGACGAGGTGGGTGTGATGAAACCCTCACCTGAAATATTCACTATGGCCGTGGACGCTCTTGGCGGCGACATCCGGGAGACACTCATGATAGGCGACAACCTCGCAAACGACATCGTGGGCGCCCGCGAGGCCGGCATCGACCAGTTCTACCTCAACAATTTCAACACTCCACACACCGAGCCCGTCACCTACGAGTCCGGATCTTTGAAAGACTTGCTATGACACCATCTGTCGATTCGATAAAAGATATAGTGATGAGGGCATCGTCCCTCATGATGACCAAAGACTTTGCAATAGAACAGAAAGGCGACTGCACCAACATCGTCACTTCTTCCGACATCGCCGTCCAGCGGTTCCTGTGCAACGAGCTGCGCGCCCTTCTTCCAGGCTGCGGCTTCATCTGCGAAGAAGATGAAATGCATGACCCCGACAAGGACTATGTCTGGGTGATAGACCCGATAGACGGCACCGCAAACTACGCCCGCGGAATAGACCACTGCGCAATTTCAGTCGCTCTCTGCCACGGCGGAGCCCCTGTCATAGGCGTGATATACAGCCCGCAGCGGAAAGAGATGTACTGGTCAGAGAAAGGCAAAGGTGCCTGGTGCAACGGAAAGCCCATCCACGTATCGGCCCGTCCGTTTGAAAACAGCTTGTTCTGCACTGCCATGAGCACATACAGGAAGGAATTTGCAGGTGTCTGCAATGATGTCATCATGGAGGCTTACTACCAGTGCAACGACGTCCGCCGTTTCGGCGCGGCATCCATCGAGCTCTGCTTCATGGCAGCGGGCATCATCGAGCTGTATTTCGAAATCAGGCTCCAGCCATGGGATTATGCTGCCGGAATGCTCATACTGGAAGAGGCCGGCGGAAAGATCTCCAGCCTGGGAGGAGCCCCTCTCAGCCTCACTCATCCCGACCTTGTCTGTGCAGCCAACTCACCCGAGAACCACCGCCACCTGCTTTCAATCATCGAGAAGCATATCCCTTCGATTCCCTACGAAGACTGACAGCATTTCTGCCTCCCGTACGCAGATTTCGTCCCGCTTGGGCTGCGCGACCTGAACAGTGCCGGAGGGGGCGCTTTTCTCACTTCGTTCGAGCGCTAGCTTACCCCCTCCGGCATCTGTTTCAGGTACGCTTCGCAGCGCGGAACTCATCTGCGGCGGGTCCTCCTCGTTAATTATTCACACGGTATTTTTCAACTTCGGCGACAGCGAAATCTGGAAGTTCAAAGACAGACGGATCGATTACCTGATCTTCTTTGATACTGGTCGCCTCCATACGGATTATCAGTCCATTTTTACGTGTAACAGACTTCAATGCTATACCTTCCCACTTCCAAACCGTATACTTCTCTCCATCTTTATTCCATGAGTACTTAGTACATTCCTTTCCGAGAATCATTTCAGTTCCTTCTTCCTTGAATCGATATTTGATCTTGTCTGCATCGCTGAGCGTTCTTATGTTAAAATCATCAGATGGCTTTTCAACGGAAGCCTTCTTTTCATTCAAGTCCACAGATACGGTAATGTCCCCCAATTCAGCTAAACAATACGCACGTTTTCTAACACCTGCTTCATTCATTTGAAGAGAAAGTTTATCACCATAGTCAGTAAGCGCCTCCGCGGGGACGTATTGACGCGTTTTTGATTTCTGGCGATCTTCGCAGAAAAAATTCCGGATGGGAAGGAACAGATTCAGAGAAGACGCGCTCAAGTATTGGGACATAAAGTGTGAGGATGCCTGGACCCGCTTCGAGGAGGCGGTACGGGAGAACCCCTACCTCACGGCAAAGGAGTTCTGTACTAAGGATATGGGATGCGTGGATCCATTCATGAGGTGGGCAAGGCGGACCAAGCACAACATCACCCAACTCCGTCAGCAGGCTCTTGACGAGCGGAAGAAAGCAAAGGGGCTCGAACGCCGGAACTCCACAGATGATCCCACTCCGGGGAACATGTTCATCCAATTTGTCCCGAAGAAGGCTGCTGGCCTCTATCCCTACAAGGGCATATCCCTCACTTTCCCAGACGGGGTCAACCTCTCGCTTCAGGAGTGCACCGCCGAGGGGCTGTCATCACTGCTTGACATCTATAACAAAAGAAAGGAGGAGTCAGTATGTTCTCACTAGAAAGCAGCAGCCGGTACTTCATGTGCCAGCATCCGGTGAATATGCGCAAGGGCATAGACTCCCTGTTCAGTCTCATCCAATCCGAGTCTCCGCTTTCCCCGATGTCCGGCGACGTATTCGTGTTCTTCTCCAAGAACCGGCAGTCTGTGAAGATATTACGGTGGGATACCGACGGATTTCTTCTGTATCACAAGCGGCTGGAAAGGGGCAGTTTCGAGATGCCCCGCAGGAACGCCGACACAGGCTATTACGAGCTCTCGTGGGAGACGTTCAGTTTCATAATGTCCGGCGTCTCGCTCGAAAGCGTGTGCTTCCGCAAACGCTACAGGACGCGTTTTCAGACGATGTAATGCTTTAATAATCAGTGAAATAAACCAATATTTCTCTTGCTTTTCTCATAGAAAAAGACTGACTTTACACTATGGGAAAAGACCTGATGATAGAGATTCTGAAGACTCAGTTGGAGGGGGCAAACGCCACCATTAAGCAATTGCTCATGCGTCAGGACACAATGACCAGAACCATACAGGAACAGTCCGCAACCATCAAGTCTCTGGAGTCAACCATCAAGAACCTTGAGGAACTTCTACTGAAAAAAGAAGATGCTCTGTCATCTGCCGGGGAGCAGAAGAAAGCCCTCGGCAAGCTCATCGAGAAGAAAAACGAAAAGGTCAAGACCGCATTCATCCCCAAGACCGAAGAAGAGAGAGCTGAGCAGGAAAAGCGCCGCGAGGAAGAGCGCAAGGCCCGCGGCAACAACGGAGCCAAGCGTAACATGCACTACGAGATGACCGTCGAGCAGAAGGACGTGCGTCCTGATGATTCCATCGTCGGCAATCCCGATGCCGAGGAGATTGGCGCGAGGCAGTATGTCCGCTACAGTATGATTCCTCCCCGGTTCATCAAGGCCGTCTACAACAACATCGCATACAAGCTCGGCGGAACGGTGTATGCCGGAACGGTCCCCGCCACACCTTTCCAGAACTCAAACTTCGAGGCATCCTGCATCGCGGGGATAGCGGAACTCAGATACATTCAGTCCCTTCCCGTGGAGAGGATAGTGGGATACTTCCAGTCGCACGGGCTCGACCTTGACAAGAATACAGCTCACGGGCTTCTGAAGAAGACGGCCGACCTGCTTGACCCGCTGCAAAAAGCTCTTGCCAGTGCGGTGAAAGGTTCATCATACAATATCTGTGACGAGACATATCATAAGGTCCTTGTCAATGCCGACGACAACGAAGGCCGCGGCAGCAAGAAGGGATACCTCTGGGATATGATAGCCCCCGGGCTCGGACTTGCATACTTCTTCTATGACGAGGGCTCGCGCTCCGAGGATGTCATCCTCAATGAACTGGATGGCCACGAGGGCATCATACAGTCCGACGGCCTGAACGCCTACAAGAAAGTGGCGGCACGGTCGAACGG
>JAGHVP010000190.1 GCA_018064305.1 Candidatus Equibacterium intestinale
TGTCATCACCAATTGCTGCCAGCGCGCAAGTGCGGCAGAAATGCCATCACCAATTGCTGCCAGCCGGCAGTGCCGCCCCGTCACATTGTCCGGGAACAAAAAAGAGAGGACGGCCAGCCGGTCGTCCTCACATTTTGTTGTATCTGTGATACAGGATTATTCGCCGATGATCTGAACTTCGCAGACTCTCTTGCGCTCGCGGATCTGGTCCCAGTCGATGAAATAGATGAAACCGAAGTCACCGAGTGAAAGCTCGCCGTCTACCAGTGTGATGGTCTCTGAACGACCGAAAAATACTGAACGGAGGTGAGCGTCGGTGTTGAGGCTTCCCTTAGGCTCCTCATCGGGGAAAGAAAGAGCAAACTCGATGTGTTTGGGACCGGGATGATGGTACTGACCCTCTGTACGGCATGTAGGGATGAGTCTTTCCATGATCTCGTTGAGGTCCTGCTGCAGATACTCTCTTCCGAAGAAGTTAGTGTCGTGTGAGCACTCCTGTGTGATTACTGAGCAAGTGGTATGGTGTGAATAAACAACGCAGATACCGTTTTTGATTCCTGATTCTTTAACGATGTTCTTGACAGCCTCGGTTACGTTGTGGAAATCGGGGCGATGGTCCTTTGACTGAAGCTCGATAGTGCCTCTGTACATTCTCATCATGATAATAATGTTTTAAAAGGTTTATGAATATTGTTGTGTAAATTATTTCTTGTGTGTTTCGTCCCAAGCCTGGCGCACGGCGCGGATCATTTCCTCCATTGCCGCCTCGGGGTCTTCAGCGCGCATCACTCCGCTGGTTGTACCGGTTGCATCGGCACCTGCGCGGATCACGTTGTAAACATCCTGGCCGCACTTGATGCCGGCTGCCTGGAGCACCTGGATCTCGGGGTTCACGTTCTTGATGGCAGCGGTTGTGGCGCGGACATATTCCTCGTCGCTTGTGACACCTGTACCGATAAGCTCGGAAGGCTCTGCCACGATGATGTTGGGGTTGAACAATGCAACTGCCTCGGCCTCTTTAAGAGAGTCGGCGCATACGATTGATACAAGACCTACCTCATCCGCTCTTTTGATTGCCTTTGAGAGGTCGGCGAGAGTCATGGGTTTCTCGCAGTGGTTGAGCATCACTGCATGGGCACCTGCCGCTTTCACAGCCTCGGCAAGGATCGAGCCCTGGCCGCGTCCCACAGGGATGGGGTCGATATGCTGTGCCACAACCACGATGTTCTTTGTTTCGTGGGCAAGCATATAGAGGTCTGAGGGCTGTGGAGTCATCAGGATCCTCACGTCATATTTCTCGGCAGCCTTGTCGGCAGCTTTTGCCAGCTTCAGGAGCCTTTCACCGTACATATAGGCTTTGGGACCTATCTCGAAGAAAGGGGGTTCTATCTTAAATCCTTTGTACATAATCCGTTATTTATTTAATCTTGCACCTACTGCCCCACCCGGGTGGATAAGGCCGAACTGCTCCAGAGTGTAGTCGGTCATTGCCATAAGGGCATTAAGCATTGCGTCGAATATGGCGATTGTCACTACATAGCTTGATGTTGCCATGGCATTCAGGAAGTCACTCTCCTTCTCTATCTTCATGGGAACCACGATCTGTGATTTCTCTGCAAGGATAGAGCTGAGGTTTTCTGTGACACCGATAAGAGTCACGCCTTTCTTGTTGCATACATCGATGATAGGCAGCAGCTCGGCCGTCTTACCGCCGCGCGACACCATCACCACTGCGTCGCCTTTCTTCATGCAGCCCATTCCGCCGTGAACAGCCTCTGCGGGTGAGAGGAACTGCGCGGGACGCTCTATGCAGCAGAGAGAATGTGCGAACTTCTTGGCAGCAATGCCCGACGATCCGCTGGCGCAGGTTACGATATGAGGGCAGGTGGCAAGCACCTTCACTGCCTCATAGAATTTGTCTTCATCCATATAACCGGCGATGTCGGCAATGGCTTTGGCTTCAATCTGGAGTGATTCTTTTGCTTTCTGAATAATCTCCTGTTTTGTCAATTCACTCATATTCTGTTAGTTATTGTTTTCTTTATACCATTTTTGATATGCTTCGGCATCTGCTTCGCAGGGATGCACAGTGTCGCTGAAAGCCACCTGACGGTCTATCGCCGCACCGATGTCTTCATAATATCCGCACCCCACGGCGCAGAGCATGGCTGCACCCTTGACGGCCAGCTCGCCTGAATCCTGCACAAGGAAATCCTTGCCCAGGAGGTTGGCCTTGATCTGCAGCCAGAGACGGCTCTTTGCACCTCCGCCCGAAGGTACCAGCGCTTTTGCAGCACCGTCGGGATCGAGCGAGCGCACCAGCTTCACCAGTGTTGCCGCTGTCGATTCCTGGATTGCACGTGCGAAATGAGCATGTGTATGGCGGCCGTCTGCATTCCTGAATCCGGTAAGGCCCGGGTAACTGTCAGACTGCGGCAGCGCTGTCAGCCCGTCGCATCCTACCGCAACCTTCTCTGCCTCTGCAACAAGCTGCGGAATGGTAGAGCCGGGCACATAGGTTTTCTGATACCACTCCAGCGCAGTCGCACCGTTTTCACTGAATGCCATCTGGAAGTAGTGGTTGATGTCCAGTCCCTGACCGGTGTTGATGCCGGCACGCGGGTCGTAGCCCTCGGCATAGTTGACGCAGGCAAGCACAGTGCCGGTGGATTCGCTTACATAACCGTGGTCGGCTATTCCGGCGCCGACAGCCACCATGTGGTGGTCCAGGCCGCCCAGGAACAGCTCGGTGCCGGGCTTCAGCCCCAGCAGCGCCGCACCGAAAAGGGTGAGCCTGCCGGCAGAAGTACCCGACATCCCAGGTTTTGAAAGCATCTCCCCTCCTATTCCGAACAGGTCCAGCGATTCCTTCCACCATCCGCACTCCCAGACATCCAGCAGGCCCGTCATGGAGGCGGTGCTCAGATCGCTTGTACGGCGGCCGGTGAGAGAGAACACAAGATAGTCGGAAATGGTCATCACAGCCGCTGTCTGCTTCCAGACTTCAGGCTGATTCTTCTGAATCCATTCGATCTTGGCCACCATCGCATGCTCGTCAAGAGGGATTCCAAGACCAGTCATGTCGGTGAAGTCACTCCGGCCGGTCAGGGACCTCAACGCCTCGGCGCCACCCACGGCACGGCTGTCCGTCCACAGGATGAGCGGGGTGAGAGGATCCATCTGAGAGTCGAGCAGCAGGAAGCTGTTGGCCTGCGAAGAGTATGAAAGCGCCCTGATGTCGTCGGGCTTGAGCCCGGCCCCGTCAAGAGCCTGCCCGACACAGCCCGACAGAGCCTTCCAGAAGGCAGCGACAGACACCTCGCATCTTCCGTCGGCCAGATCTTTTTCGGCTGCGGCACGGCCCAGACCATACAGTCTGCCGTCCTGGTCGAAAATACCGGCCTTGAAATACGAAGTACCTAAATCTATGCCCAGGAAATAACTCATCAGCTCAATTTTTCAACCAGACGTTTGGTTGCTTCAAGCATCAGATAACCTGCCTCAGGGTCGAAGAAAGAGTTGCCGGCCTCGTAGAAACCCTTCTCGTGGGCCTCCTGAGTAACGACATACCCCTGGAGTTCGCCATTGGCGTATGTGATGAGGGAGATGTCCTTTATCTGGCTCTTGAGAGAAAGACCAAACTCTACGAACACCTCACCGGGCCAGCCTACAAACTTCCAGCCGCCCACCTTCACCATCAGAACCTCGGCAGGCAGGCATGTGTCATAGACAACGTCAAGCTCGCCTTTCTCGGCAAGTTCTGAAAGCAGCAGCGCCTCTTCGGAACCGAACCAGTCAACCTCTGCCGTACGCACCTCCTGAGGGGTGGCGGTGGTTGATTTCTTCCTTGTCTCGAACAGAGCCTTTGCTTCGTCTCTGTGCTTCTGTGCAGCTGCGAGTGATGGGAACTTGCGCTTGGGCAGGGAGAGGCACTCACTGGCAGCCTTGATCTCGAGACCGTCAGAGAAAACCAACCCTCCGTCCATCCTGGCAATGATTGACGATGCCACGATCTCACCAAGACGCTGCGCCTCGGAGAAATTGTTGGCCTTCGTCACATGGCGCGGACTCTGGTTGCCGCAAGTACCTGTATAATACACTACAGGGCAGCCGGCACCGAGCACATCCTGCTGCAGCTTTGCTCTGGTAAAGTGAGGGAAATCACCGGTAACCAGCTTAGAGTCTTCGTGAAGCGCGGTGGGGTGCATGCTGCACACCAGCATACAACCGATATACTCATGCTTGAGGTTGCGCACAAGCATGGTCGGGACCTGCATGTCCTTGGGACCGTTGATATCGTGGCGGTTGGTGCCTACACCTGTGGCATCACCTGTCAGGAATGCTATCTCGGCATCCTGCGCGTTCTCGAAAGCCCTGCATCCGGCCTTGACGGTATTCTCCTCGACATACTTCACATAAGCTTTGTCTACCGGAGGCACCACCTTGTCTCTCCTTGACATTACGATATCAAGTGTAAGAGGGCCCGAATGTGTATGGGTGGTGGCGACAAAAATATTTGAAGAAGGTATTCCTGTCTTCGCAGAAATACCTTCCCTTATATTTGCAACAGATTCCTTCGAGAGATAAATCAGTTCATCTGACAGGAAGAGAACCTGTACTTTTCCATCACTCAAGTATAAAGCAGAGCTGGTAAGGTCATCGTGGACACCTGTGCTCATCCTTTCCACATACGGATATCCATAGAGGAACTGAGAGTACTGCGGTGTTATGACCTCAACAGCAGCACCTGCTTTCAATCTTGTGCATGTCATATTCTAGTACTCCTTGACCCAGTCGGGTTCGATGTTCATTGCAAGAGTCTCAGACATGTAAACGTCTGTAGGAAGGATCTGCATGATAGACTCGGGAACACGGGGGGTTACAGGGCCGTGGAGAACCATACGTGATGTGAATCTCTGCCAAGCTGTGGTTGTGCCATGAACTGTGATTGCGTGTGAGTCCATGCGGTGTTTTGCGCGGATTACATCGAGAGGGCCGATGGTTGCAGCTTTGGGAGGTACTGCAGCAAGGTTACCGCTCTTACCGAATGAACCGTGGAGTGAGTTCTGAGCGAGTGTGAAGGGGCTCAGTGTGCAGACTCTTGCGCCCATCTGCTTCCACTCTTCGAGTGAGCCCTGGAACTCAGGAGCATCAGGCTCGATGAATGCGAGGTGACCTGTCCAACCGGGACCTGCATAAACGATGTCGGCATTACCTTCATCAGCGATCATCTGGCTGTAGTCGTTGATATTCTTGTTGTTGAGACCGTGCATGTTCTTGATGTCGGGACGGAGCTTCTCATCAATCTCATAATAGAGATTGTGCATCATTGCATATGTAAAGCCCTGCTGCCAGTCTTCGGGAGCGATGTTGCCATCCTGGTCTGCATACTCGTCCATTGCGAAAGCAACGAGGTTGCGGCAGTTGATTCCAAGGGCGTTCACCATTCTAGCCACATATTTGTAAAGGGTAACAGGGTTGGGGAGAATCATAACCACCTTCTCGTCTTTTTCATCAGACTCTTTGAGACGGCGTACCATATCGTTCAGCCAGATATAAGGCATATCTGCATCGGGAACAACCTTGATCTTATAGTCGGGGTTGGGATGTTTTTCCATATCCTCGCGTTTGATAGCGGCAACGCGGTCGATTACTTCTCTGTCTCTGAAGGGAACCCAGATAGAGGGTTCGAATTTGAATTCTGCCATGGTTTTGAAATTTTTGAGTTTTATTTGTTGATATTATAGTATTCCTTTCCTGAAATCCAG
>JAGHVP010000253.1 GCA_018064305.1 Candidatus Equibacterium intestinale
GGTAAGCACTGAACCGAGCGCCTCGAGCACCTGGTCTGATACGAAATTTTCGGAAGCGATGAGTTCGATTCCCTCTTTCTGTCTTTCGTCCTCTTTCTTGATGAGGCCTAAGATCTGGACATCCTGTTTCATTACGATAATTTTGTTTAAATTTGTGCCTGAGTAGGCTGTATTGCCACAAAGGTAGTAAATGTTTCGCAAATTATATAACGAAGAACTGGGCAGAATTTCGGTTGAGGAATACAAAAATTCCCAAAAAAGCCCTATTGTCTTGATACTGGACAACATACGCAGCATGCACAACATCGGCAGCGCTTTCCGCACAAGTGATGCATTCCGCATCGGTAAGATTTATCTCTGCGGGATATGCGCCGTGCCGCCCGCCCCGGAGATCCACAAATCGGCCCTGGGTGCCGAGTTCAGCGTTGACTGGGAGTATCACGAAGACACTCTGGATGTTGTGAGGGAGCTGAAGGAAGAGGGATACACGGTTGTCGGAGTGGAGCAGACAGAAAACTCCACCTCCCTCGAGAAGTTCACCCCCCTGCCCGGCCGCAGATATGCATTTGTCTTCGGCAACGAAGTGAAAGGTGTGCAGCAGGAAGTGATAGACAAATGTGATTCAACCCTGGAAATCCCCCAGTTCGGCACAAAGCACTCCCTCAACGTATCAGTCTCCATCGGGGTGGTGCTCTGGAGTGTGGTGCAGCACAACCTGTAACCAGCAGACACAGTCAGCGACATTTTTGTATTTTTTCAACCATGAAACTCTCAGAAAGAATACTGCTGCTGGACGGAGCGTTCGGCACGATGGTGCAGAAGATTGCACCTGAGAAATGTGCCGGCAGGTGCTCGGACCTGCTGAACCTGTCGGATCCTGACATAGTAGGCACCATCCACAGGATGTATCTCGAGGCCGGAGCCGACATCATCGAGTGCAACTCATTCAATTCCAATGCAGTATCACTGAGCGAATACGGCATGCAGGACCATGCGTACCAGATTGCCCGCCGAGCCGCCGAGATTGCGGTACAGGCTGTCCGGGATTTCAACTGCACCGGCAGGAAGATTTATGTCGCAGGCACCATGGGCCCCACCAACCGCACTGCATCGATAGCCGCCACAGGAGGAGACTCCGGCGTAAGGGACATCTCTTTCGATACACTGGCGGCTGCCTATTACGACCAGGCACGGGGTCTGGCCGACGGCGGAGCGGACATCATTCTGATAGAGACCATCTTCGACACGCTCAACGCAAAAGCGGCCATCTTCGCGATAAAGAAGCTCGAGAAGGAAAGAGGAATTCAGATCCCCACTATGATATCTGTCACTCTCGCCGAGGGAGGCAGGACATTGTCGGGGCAGACACTCGAAGCATTCTGGGCCTCTGTGACACATGCCCGCCCCATCTCTGTCGGGCTCAACTGCTCGTTCGGGGCAAAGGATATGCTGCCGCATCTGGAGCGTCTCGCCGCTGTTGCAGATGTTCCCATCTCGGTCCATCCGAATGCCGGGCTGCCCAACCTCGACGGAGGATACGACGAAACTCCGGAGAGTTTTGCTGAAGCAATGGAGCCTTTTGCCGCCAAAGGGCTTGTCAATATAATGGGAGGATGCTGCGGCACCACTCCTGAATTCATAAAGGCCATCGGACCGGTTGCAGCAGAATATCAGCCGCGCCCCGTGCCGGAGCCCGGCCGTACCACCGTCATCAGCGGGTTGGAACCGCTCAGGATAGTACCTGAAGCCAACTTCATCAACATAGGCGAGCGCACCAATGTAGCGGGAAGTGCAAAGTTTGCAAGGTTAATACGCGAAGGCAGCTTCGCCGAGGCGCTCGGTATTGCCAGGGCGCAGGTGTATGCAGGCGCGCAGGCCATAGACATCTGCATGGATGACGGACTGATAGACGGGCCGCAGGCAATGAGCCGTTTCATCAATATGATAACCGCCGACATGGAGATTGCCCGTGTCCCGCTGGTGATTGATTCATCTGATATCAATACCATAGAGGCCGGTTTGAAAGTGTGCCCCGGCAAGCCGATAGTGAACTCCATTTCACTGAAAGAGGGAGAGCAGGCATTCCTGGAGAAAGCCTCGCTCATCAACGCATACGGAGCGGCAGTGGTGGTGATGCTGTTTGACGAAAAAGGCCAGGCTGTCACTTTCGAGCGAAAGATTGAAGTGGCGGAACGTGCCTACAGGCTGCTTACAGACAGCGGATTCCCCGCAGAGGACATTATATTCGACCCCAACATCCTGGCCGTTGCCACCGGCATCCCCGAGCACGACCGGTATGCTCTCGACTTCATAAATGCAACCCGCTGGATAAAGGAGAACCTCCCCTTTGCAAAGGTTTCAGGCGGAGTCTCCAACCTCTCGTTTGCCTTCAGGGGCAACAACACTGTGAGAGAGGCCATGCACTCTGCATTCCTCTACCATGCGCACCGCGCCGGGATGGACATGGGCATCGTGAACCCTCAGATGCTTAAGGTCTACACCGACATCGAACCTGAGCTGCTCGAGAAGGTAGAGGATGTAATCCTGTGCAGGAGGCCCGATGCAGCACAGCGTCTGGCCGACTATGCCGCCGCCCTGAAGGAGAGAGAGCTTGCCGCTGCCGACGGCAGCGCGGCAGGCGGTGTGAAAAGCGCACCTGAAGCCTCGCTCAGCACAGAAGAGAAGATAGAGCTCTGCATGGTGAAGGGCATCTCCGATACAATAGAGACGGATGTTCTGGAGATGGTGCAGAAATATGGTTCGCCGATTGCCGTGATAGACAATATACTCATGCCTGCAATGGAAAAGGTGGGGCGGCTGTTCGGAGAAGGCAAGATGTTCCTTCCGCAGGTGATAAAGACTGCATCTGTGATGAAGCAGGCCGTGGCAGTTCTCTCCCCTCTCATCGAAGGGAGCTCGGCAGGAAGGCACGACGGAGCCGGTGTGGTTACAGCAACCGTGAAGGGCGATATCCACGACATAGGCAAGAACATCGTCTCTGTGGTGCTCACCTGCAACGGCTACAATGTCACAGACCTCGGCGTGATGGTAGAGCCCGCTGCGATAGTGAAGGCAGTGAAGGAGACAGGCGCCGGATTCATCTGCCTCAGCGCCCTCATCACCCCTTCCCTCGCTGAAATGGCAAACACATGCCGCGAGCTGGCGCGGGCAGGCATCGATATCCCCGTGATTGTGGGAGGAGCCACTACCAGCCCCACACATACCGCCGTGAAACTTGCACCGGAGTATCCCGGGCTTGTGGTCTATTCTGCCAATGCGGCTGAAAATGTCAGGATAATCAACAGCCTCACCGGCAGGAACTCAGCCGTGGCGAAGGCACAGATCCTGGCAGAGCAGAAGCGGCTGAGAGAAGATTATCAGAATGCACTCGGCACAGTGAAGCTTCTGGATTATGACGGGTGTCTGAAAAAGGCTGAAAGCAGCAGGACGGCCGGCAATGCAGGCTGCTGCGCTCCGGAAATCCACCGGTTCAACCATTTTGACATACAGAAGGCCGCCAGCCACATCGACTGGAACATGTTCTACGCAGAATGGGGCGAAAAGAGTGAGGCGGGCCGTGCAGAGCTCAAACGTGACGCGCTGCAGATGCTTGGCAGCTTCAGCAAAGACAATATCCTTGACCTTCAGGGTGTTGTCGGAAAATTCCCTGTAACAGTAGAGGGCGATGACATAATTGTTGCAGGGCGCCGTATGGCAATGCTCCGCAACCAGACAGAAGGGGCGCGCAACATTTCGACCGCCGATGCCGCAGCTGCGGCGGGACACATCACTCTGTTTGCCGTTTCGGCCGGAGTGGGGCTGGCAGAATATTCGGCAGAGCTTCTGGATGCAGGCTGCGACTATCACGCCTTCATGGCAAAGATGCTGGCCGACCGGCTGGCAGAGGGTTTTGCAGAGGAGATTGTGCCGGCACAGCCCGGTGAAAGGATTGCCTTCGGCTACCCCACCTGCCCCGACCATTCTCTCAAGAAAGATGTGTTCGAGATACTGGACGTGCAGAAAAGCTGCGCATTCAGCCTTACAGAGAACTATATGATAAACCCTGCGGAATCTATCTGCGGAATTGTGGTTCCCGGTGCGGAATTCTTTTCTGTAGGCAAAATCTCAGAGGCACAGCTGGAAAGCTACGCCGGCCGCAGAGGCCTGCCTGTAGACACGGTCAGAAAACTGATAAGCAAAAACTTGTAGGATGAAAATACCTGAAATAATATCGACCGCACTGAAGGCCGGAAAACCACGCTTCGCATTTGAGATACTTCCCCCTTTGAAGGGCGAGAGTGCACAGTCCGTGTACCGCTGCATCGACAACCTGCTGGAGTTCGACCCGGCATACATCAACATCACTTTCCACCGCGAGAGCTTCAAGCAGAGCATCCGTCCAGACGGAAGCGCCGACATACGTCTGGTGCGCCGCCGCCCGGGTACAGTGGGCATCTCGGCCGCCATCCAGAACAAGTACCATATCCCTGTTGTTCCGCACATCATCTGCGGAGGCCAGTCGAAATACGAGATCGAAGACCAGCTTATAGACATGGACTTCCTCGGGCTTGAAAACGTGCTGGTGCTCCGTGGCGACAAAATGCCCAACGAAGTGTATTTCCAGCCGGCAGCAGGTGGTTATTCACGTGCAGAAGACCTTGTGCGCCAGGTTGTTGCCATGAACAATGGAGACTTCCTCGACTCTGAAGGAAAGGAATCTCACAGCACGAGCTTCTCGATAGGCGTGGCAGGATATCCCGAAAAGCACCTCGAGGCGCTGTCGGCAGAAAGCGACCTGGCCTCTCTCAAGTCAAAGGTAGATGCCGGGGCCGACTATATCGTGACACAGCTCTTCTACGACAACAGCCGTTTCTTCGACTTTGTGGAAAGAGCACGTGCCGCAGGCATCACAGTCCCCATCATTCCGGGCATCAAGCCGCTTGCCCTTGCAAAGCACCTCACCTCGCTGCCAGCCATTTTCGGATGCCATATTCCTGAAGACCTTGAAAAGGAAGTGGTTGCGCACAAGGATGATGCGGCCGCTGTGCGCCAGATAGGTACCGAGTGGTGCATCGCCCAGTGCCGCGAGCTTATCGCTGCGGGCATCCCCGTGCTGCACTACTACCCCATGGGCAAGGCAGAGAACATCCTGCAGATTGCCAGGGAGTTCTTCTAGAGGAGCTGATTATATCCCTCCATCCCTTCCCTAACTGTCAAAAAGCCCAATATTCGTTGCCAGCCCACTCAAAAAGGGCTGTTTTCAGGCAAAAGCCTAAGGACTAGCAACGTTTTCCCGTTATTTTGACAGCTAGTCCAGATATTCATCACCTCGTGATATTCATCTAATGTCACGAGTCGCAGAATTTTCAGTATTTTCGTGAGTCGTGACACGTAGAACGCACAAAATGCACTATTTCATGTCACGAGTCTCTGTTTTTATCATATTTCTGGCATTCGTGACAGAGCTGTCTTGACAGTGCCCGCCAGAACTGCAGCACAAAGCAAAGGGGCTTGGCACTA
>JAGHVP010000070.1 GCA_018064305.1 Candidatus Equibacterium intestinale
GAGCCGCGACGAGGAAACAGGCCTGATGCACGACATCATGGTGTACGACCACAACGCAGGCATGGGCAACACCAGCCTTACCGTAGCCGATTCCGGCCTTATCCGCCTTACGCCCGACAAGTCTAACATCATATTCACCCTCTACAACGGCCGCACCTATGAAGACACGAACGACATCAGGACACGCGACACTGTGCTGGACCAGAATGTGATTACCTTCGACGAGCAGACAATGATGGTATCGCTGGAGGACTATGCGTTCGAGCGCAACGACGACGACCGCTTCGGCGATGAAATCATGGCCAAGGACCTCAAGACGCTTGCCCATGACAACGACTCACTCCTCACAGAGTTCAAGGATGTGAAACCGACGAACGTCCGCCGCTTCATGTACGGAAACTCGCTCCGCTACATAAACCAGATCGACACCACCCTGGTGATGTACAGGAACCTTACGGAAGGCATCGGATTAGACTTCGGGGAGCTGAAGGACACCGTGTTCAACGGTAAGTCGGCCCGCGACCTCGAACTGACACAGAAAGCCATCCAGGCGCTTGCCGACCACGCATTCGCACTTGACGACTACGACCGCAACACCTTCAGGTACGTCGCCCCCACGCGCAAGATGCAGATCGAGATGTTCCGCAAGTTCACAGGTGCACTCGCCTGCCTGCTGTTCTTCTTCATCGGTGCCCCGCTGGGCTCTATCATCCGCAAGGGAGGCCTCGGCACACCTGTCATCATCTCGGCACTGATATACATCGTCTACTGGGTGATTGACATCAGCGGAAAGAAGCTGGCGAAAGACGGCGCGATAACGCCGTTCTCCGGTGCTTTCGCATCCTCGGGCGCGCTGCTGCCGCTTGGAATACTACTCACGGTGCTTGCAATCCGTGAGGCAGCACTCAACTTCGACTCAATCAAACTGTTCTTCAAGAACCTCTTCAAAAATATCGACAGACTGCTTGTGAAATTCTTCAACAATTTCAAAAAGAACAAAGGTATCATCAAGGTTGTCTATATGGGAACCCCCGAATTTGCTGTGGCTCCCCTCAAGGCGCTGATGGATGCCGGATATGAAATCTCTGCTGTTGTGACTGTTGCCGACAAGCAGAGCGGCCGCGGCCTCAAGGTGAACGAGAGCGCCGTCAAGAAATTTGCAGTGGAGAACAACCTGCCTGTGCTGCAGCCTGTTTCACTCAAGGATCCTGAATTCCTGGAGGCACTCCGCAAGACCGGGGCAGACATGTTTGTGGTGGTGGCATTCCGCATGCTTCCCAAGGAAGTATGGTCTATGCCGCGCCTGGGCACATTCAACCTCCACGCCTCGCTGCTGCCTCAATACCGCGGTGCAGCTCCTATCAACTGGGCCATCATCAACGGTGAGAAGCAGACCGGTGTAACCACATTCCTGATTGACGAGCAGATAGATACAGGCAGCATCCTCTTCAGCGAAACCTGCCCGATAGAAGACTACGACAACGTGGGCACCCTGCACGACAAGCTTATGGCACAGGGAGCCGCCCTCACTGTGAAGACAGCCGACGCACTCAAGCGCGGCAAAGCCAAGCCGCAACCCCAGGAGGCCTACTCACGCCTGCATCCTGCACCCAAGATCACCAAAGAGACCTGCAGGATCGACTGGAGCAGAGACGGATATTCTATCATCAACCTGGTACGCGGCCTCAGCCCCTACCCCGCAGCTTTCTCCAACCTGATCAACGGTGGAACCGAAACTTCAGTGAAGATTTTCGAGGCATACCTCTATATGGACGACGAGCCTGCAGAGCCCGGCACAATCATCACCGATGGCAAGACCTATCTTGGTGTGGCCAGCGGCAAATATACCGTCCGCATCGTAGACCTCCAGGTTGCAGGCAAGAAACGCATGCCTGTGGCAGAATTCCTGAAAGGTTTCAGACCGGCTGAAGGCTGCAAGTTCGCATAGCCGATGAAGCGCATCACCATCCTGGCAGACGGGGATTTCCCACGTGGCGGCAGGGCTCTGGAAGCTCTGCGGAGTGCAGAATACATCATCTGCTGCGATGGTGCCGCCGAAGCACTTGTCAACTTCGGAATGCAGCCTGATATGATTGTGGGCGATATCGACTCGCTGCCCGCCTCCCTCCAGGAGCAGTTTGCCGGAATAATCCGCCACTGCACCGGGCAGGACGACAACGACCTCACGAAAGCAATGCGGCAGGCCGTGGAGATGCAGCCAGAATCGATTCTGATACTCGGCGCCACCGGCAAGCGCGAAGACCATACACTTGCCAACATCTCTCTCCTTGCAGACTATCTTGAGATGGCCGCACCGGCAACTGTCGAGATGCTGAGCGATTTCGGGAGGTTCGAGGTGCGCGACAGCAGCGGAACATTCAATGCCAGTCCGGGGCAGGAAATCTCTATCTTCTCATTTGACCAGACCCTGAACATTCATGCAGAAGGGCTCGAGTATCCCACCGACAATGTGGTATTCGACTCGCTCTGGAAGGCATCATTGAACAGAGCCCTGCAGCCTGAGTTCACTCTGGAACTCAACCACAGGGCCCCGTATATTGTGTATTCCGCTTTTTAAGCCGCTTTTTCCAGATCTTCGGGATTGTGTTTGTATTTGAATGTCACGGCAAATACCACTGCAAGGACGAATGCATACGCTGCAAAGACATACCATGCATTCCTCCAGCCGTCCATCTTCGCAACACCCTCTAGACCGCCGGTGAACCTGGTGACCACAGCCTGGGCTGCAAGTGAACCCACCGACGCGCCGATACCGTTGGTCATGAGCATGAACAGTCCCTGGGCGCTTGAACGGATATCGGTGGTGGTGTTCTTGTCAACGAACAGCGAACCTGAAATGTTGAAGAAGTCGAATGCCACACCATATACGATCATAGAAAGGAGGAAGAGCCATACACCGCCTCCGGGGTTGCCGAGACCCAAGAATGCAAATCTGAATCCCCATGCCACCATGGCCAGCAGCATCACCTTCTTGATGCCGAACTTGCGGAGGAAGAACGGTATGAGCAGGATGCAGAAAGTCTCTGAAATCTGAGAGAGCGAGATGAGTATGTTGGAATGCTCAACACCGAACATGCCCTTGTATGCATCAACTCCGGCAAAGTCGCCGAGGTATGTGTTAGCAAAACCGTTTGAAACCTGGAGGGCGGCGCCCAGCAGGAACGAGAAGATGAAGAACAGAGCCATCTTGTAGTCTTTGAAGAGAGTGAAGGCCTTGAGCCCCAGAGCCTCTGCAAAGCTCTGCTTTCCGGTATCGGCTTTTTCTGCCTTGCAGGCAGGAAGAAGGAATGCATATACAGCCATCACCACTCCTATGCCTCCTGATACGAGATACTGCTTTGCTGTAGGCTGGAAGCCCAGCAGGTCCACAGCCCACATCGAAAGGATGAAGCCGATGGTGCCCCAGATTCGGATGGGAGGGAAATCCTTGACAGTATCATATCCGTCACGCTCCAGCAGCGTGTATGCAACCGAATTTGTAAGGGCAAGCGTAGGCATGTAGAAGGCCACACTCAGCGTGTAGAGGGTGAACAGAGGGCCGAACTGCACATTCTCACCTGCCGACACACCATACCAGCCGGCGCCCAGCATGGCAGCTGCGGCAATTGCATGGCACAGCCCGAGCATCTTCCTGGCATCCCACTTGTCTGCCAGAATACCTATAAGGGCGGGCATGAAGATAGAGACAATACCCTGGATGGAATAGAACCAGCCTATTCTGCCGGCCATTCCGAACCCTGCCAGATAACGGCCCTGGCATGTAAGATACGCACCCCAGACAGCGAACTGCAGGAAGTTCAGGATGATAAGACGAAGTTTGGTGTTTTTCATATCAGGTTGTTTTTGAAACTTCTATTTGGGAGCCATCCGGTACAGGCCGAATGCAATGAACGAATAGATGATGTTCGGGAGCCAGATTGCTAGCCACGGCGGAAGGGTGCCGGTGTAAACAAACATCTCACTGAAGCGCATGAACAGGATGTACGAGAAGCTGAGGGCCACACCTATACCGATGTTTATTCCAAGGCCTCCGCGGCGCTTGCGCGAAGAGAGCGCCACACCCATGAGGGTGAGGATGAACGCCGAGAAGGGAGTTGCAATGCGGGTGTTCTTCTCGATAAGGGCATATTTGACCATCTTGTCGCCACGCATGTTCTGCATAGCGATAAGCTCGTTCAGGTCTTTTATCTTCAGAGTCTCCACCACATTCTTGCGGCGGTAGAAATCCTCGAGCGTAAGGCCTATGATGGTATCGGTCTGAGGGCCGATTTCAATCGTTTCGAAACCGCGCTCGTCGTAGTTGCGGATGAAATACTCCTTGCAGGTCCAGCCGCCTATCTCTTCGTTCCACGAGGCAGAGGTGGCAGTCATCTTGGATACAAGCCTGTTGTCCTTCACACTCTCGAGCGTGAAGCGGTTCACAGAGTTGTTCCATGAGCTGAACGACTCCACATACACGAACGTACCGGGGTCTAGCTGGTAGTGGATGTTGCGGTTAGAGTTGTAGTAGGTTGTAGCCTTTACATATTTCTGCTCGAACTCCAGGCGGTGGTAGTTGGCCGGAGGAATCACATAGAGGCTGAGCAGGAAGGTGAGCAGCGCCACGAAGGCTGCCGAAATCATATATGGAAGCAGCAGGCGCCGGAAGCTCATTCCTCCCGAGAGCATGGCTATTATCTCGCTGTTTCCAGCCAGCTTCGAAGTGAAGAATATCACTGTGATGAACACGAACAGGGGGCTGAACATGTTCAGGATGTTCGGGATGAAGTTTACGTAGTATTCAAAGATAATCTCCTTGAGCGGCGCTTCATGCTCCACGAAGTTGTCTATCTTCTCGCTGATGTCGAACACAATGACGATGATGGTTATGATCAGGATGGACATCAGGAAAGTGCTGATGAACTTCTTGATTATATACCAGTCAAGTATTTTGGGTTTCAGCGGATTGTTTCTCATATTCTGCTCTCGAGTCTTTTGACCGTTTCGGTCTTCCAGGATGCGAAATCTCCCGCAAATATATGTTCTCTTGCCTTTGTTACCAAATCAAGGTAGAAGGCAAGGTTGTGTTCGCTTGCAATCTGTGCCGCAAGCATCTCACCTGAGATTGTGAGGTGGCGCAGATATGCCTTGGTATATGTATGGTCGACGAACGATGTCCCCTGCGGATCGAGCGGAGAGAAATCGTCGGCCCATTTCTGATTCTTGATGTTGATGGTACCCTCCCAGGTGAAGAGCATTCCGTTGCGTCCGTTGCGGGTGGGCATCACGCAGTCGAACATGTCCACACCGCGCGCAATTCCTTCCAGGATGTTGGCGGGTGTGCCCACTCCCATCAGATAGCGCGGCTTGTCTGCGGGGAGCAGGGGGTCCAGCAGCTCTATCATCTCGTACATCTTCTCTTTTGGCTCGCCCACGGCCAGCCCTCCTATGGCATAGCCTTCACGGTCGAGCGCCACGGCGTGTTCGGCGGCAGCCTTCCTGAGGTCGGGATAGACGCATCCCTGCACTATCGGGAAGAAAGTCTGGCTGTAGCCGTACAACGGTTCGGTTTCGTCAAAATGCCTTACGCAGCGCTCAAGCCATTTCTGGGTGAGCGAGAGCGACTTCTTTGCATAGTTGTAGTCGGCATCACCGGGGCAGCATTCGTCGAGCGCCATGATGATGTCGGCGCCTATGGTACGCTGTATGTCCACGTTGTTCTCAGGTGTGAACATGTGCTTCGAGCCGTCGATATGCGAGCGGAAGATGCAGCCGTCTTCGGTGAGCTTGCGGATGGGACTGAGCGAGAACACCTGGAATCCGCCGCTGTCGGTGAGGATGGGACGGGTCCATGATGTGAACTTGTGCAGTCCACCTGCCTTTCTCAGGATGTCCAGCCCGGGACGGAGGTAGAGGTGGTAAGTATTGCCCAGTATGATCTGAGCCCTTACATCATCCTCCAGATCTCTGTGGTACACACCCTTCACCGAACCAACAGTGCCGACAGGCATGAAGACAGGTGTCTGTATGGTGCCGTGGTCGGTGGTTATCTCACCGCAGCGCGCAGAAGACTGAGGGTCTGTATGGAGCAGCTTGAACTTCATAGGGCACTATTCGGG
Organism: Candidatus Equibacterium intestinale; assembly: GCA_018064305.1. GTDB lineage: Bacteria > Bacteroidota > Bacteroidia > Bacteroidales > UBA932 > Equibacterium > Equibacterium intestinale. The sequence continues at coordinate 6,120 of JAGHVP010000070.1, forward strand.
AATATTCATCATCTGGCGGATGCGTGACTTCGCCTCTTTCCAGCGGGGGATGTCAATCTTGGAGCCGATGACCTCTACCACCTTCGAAGAGATGAGCGAGCCCACCCTGCCGCACACATCCAGCGGCATATCCTCGGAATATGCATACAGGAAACCTGCGGCATACATATCCCCGGCTCCGGTGGCGTCTATCGCATTTGTTTTGAAAGGCTCTATCCTGTATGTTTTTCCCTCAGAGCGTACAAAAGAACCATCCTTTCCAAGCTTCACCACAGCCACCTTGCATTTCGATGCAATGTCGTACAGTGCGGCAACCGGTTCCTTGCCGGTAAACGCCTCTGCCTCGTTTTCATTGGCAAAGACTATGTCCACATAATTGTCAACGATATCATTCAGGAACGCCAGGTTCGACTCCACCACATTGTAGCTTGCAAGGTCCACCGAAATCGTCATCCCCTTCGATTTACCTATCTCCACGGCACGGCGGAACAGCCTCTGGTTCTGCACCAGATAGCCTTCTAGATGAAGGATGTCGTAGCCGTTGAAGTTGTCGGGATCCAGGTCTTCGCTGTCAAGTTCGAGCGCTGCACCCAGATAAGTGGCGAAAGTACGCTCCGAAGTGTTTTTATTTATGACAACGATGGAACGGCCCGAAGGAGCCTTTCCGCGCAGCAGCATGGAGCTGATGCCGTCCTGCACCTGGTCTGACTTGAAAAGCGAGCCTATGTCATCCTTGCCCACCTTTCCTATGAAGCCCGACTTCATTCCGAAAATGGCGGCGGCCGAGATGGTGTTGGCGGCAGATCCTCCGGCGACATACTTGATGCCGCGGTCGCGCAGGTCCTCCCATATCTTGTTGCCTGTCTCGGCATCCACATGCTGCATGCTTCCCACGGGAAGCTTGTATTTCTTCAGGATTTCATCATCCGGCAGGATTGCCAGAATATCTGTGAGGGCGTTGCCTATTCCAAGTATCGATTTCATAACCTACAAATTTAACGATTATTTTGACTTAACCGCGCGTGCCACAGGCGAATCAGCCAATATTTCTTCAGAAATGTCACTCAAAGTGGCGATTTCCTCATCTTTCAGCGACTCAGAGTGGCAGCTTAACTCACTCCATCCTTCGATATCACGGTTCCAGCGGCACGCTTCGAGGCAGCTATCGCATCCGAAAAGACGGCCGTGCAGCCGGCAGTCACCTGCAGCCGGTTTCTCGTCGGCCTCTATGGTAAGATATGAGATGCAGCGCCCGGCATCCATGGTGAAAGGGGCCTCGAGAGCACCCGAAGGGCAGGCGCGCAGGCAGGCTCCACACCTTCCGCAGTCGGTGGGAAGGGATGCTTTCTTCGAGCGCAGCTGGCCGCAGTCCACAGCCTCGAAGGGCACATTGCACACCGCCACACCTATGAAGGTGCGCAACCCAGCAACAGGGCTGATCATAAAATTGTTACAGCCCCAGAAACCGAGTCCGCACCGGACTGCCCATTCGCGTTCCAGCACCGGTGCGCTGTCGCAGAAAACACGGTATCTGAGCGGTTCAGTGCAGGCCGCCTCAAGCATCTCGTGGTTCTGCTGCATGAAGAGATGTATGCGGTCTTTTACAACGCGGTGATAGTCAAGGCCGAAGGCGTATGAGGCAATTTTAGTGCTGGCATGGCGGCTGTATGGCACCACGAAGCAGAAGATGGTCTGCGCCCCTGGCACAAGGGCCGTGGGATCGAGCCTTTTCTCCAGATTGCCGGCCATATAGGTCATTCCGGCATTCCTTCCTTCTGCCAGATAGCTTCCGATACGCGCACTGCACTGCGGTCCCAGCGGCTCCGCCTTTGCGGCGCCGAAATCGGCAAAGCCAAGGGCATGCGCACCGGAAAGCAGGTCGGGATACATTGTCTACTTCAATTCAGTATGAAGCTCGAATGCACCGGTGTGCCCGCGGTATTCGGGAGCATACTTCGACTCTATCTCCACCAGACCGGTGTTGAATGTGCCTTCCTGGGTCACGAAGAACTCCTCTGAATACCAGGTGTCTTCCTCCGGCAGCACCTGGAAGTAATATGTAGTGGCACCGGCCTCCTTGCTGCAGTAGAGATTCCAGAAGCCGTACGAGCGCTCGTCCACAGGGTAGAAGCAGGCGGGACGGTCGGCCTTCATCTCTACAAACGAACGGTTTTCGGTGTTGCTGATATCATAGCGGGCCTTGATACGGTCGCCCACATACAGCCTGTCGCCGTTCTTAAGCTCCTTCCCGTCACGGAAATATGTACGCTTCACACTTATCTCGTTCGACGAGGGCTGAACCTTCAGCAGCGGAGAGTAGTAAGTGTAATAGACCGCACCGAACTTCAGGTCTTTTGCATCATATTTCAGAAGTACGTACACCGCGTCGGCAGAAGCCATGTTGCTCTGCCACTCCTGGTTGTGCTTCTGCAGGAGCAGCCACTGGAAAATACCCTGGGCAATGTCGTTCTGCTCCATCTCGGCAAACATCTGTGCCAGCACTGAATGGGCATATATCTCTGTGTGCAGAAGGCCGCGGAACGGCATCACCGCATTGGGGAAATAGCACCCTACGGTCTTGTTCCTTACTGCATAGTCGCGCAGCGAAGCCATCAGCCTGAGCTGTGCACCGGCCTCACCGGTTGCCCAGTAGATGGTACAGAGCTTGGCCTTTTCCATGATAGACACATCACTCCACCCCTGGTCTTTAGACTTCTTGAGGAAATCAAGCAGGATGTTCTGGATCTCTTTGCTCATGGCGAAGTTGGGGTGCTCCATGCGGGCCGCGAAGAAATATATGAGGCTGCGCCAGTCATAATCCTTCTTCGCACTGATTTCGAATATACGCTTGTCCACATACCCGAGAGCCTTTTCTATCTGCTGGTTGAGGGATGTGTTGCGTGGCATCTTGCCAAGCTCGCGCAGATAGTACATACGGTCCAGGAAGAGCATCGTGAGCTCGTCAGACGAGCTGCAGCAGGGGAACCAGCCCCAGCCTCCGTCACTCTTCTGCATCACCTCCAGACGCTTGGCCGCCTTCTGCGAGAGTGCCGCATCAACACTGTCGGCTCCTGCGGTCATGCCTCTCATCTGATTGACATACAGGCAGTCGAGCCATGCTATCATATTGTTGCGCGCAGGTGCCGAGGGCTTTTTCAGCACATCTCTTACGGCGTCCATAGTCGAATATTCCTCATACCTGATGTGGGCGTCGTTGCGGCCGTATTTCTTCTGCATCTCACGGATCACAGCATCCTTGTCCACACCTGTTCCCAGAATGAACGACTCGGCCTCTGTCACATATCTCGAATCGGGATAGATCTCTATCAGATGTTTTTCTGCATCACTGCCATATTTCGACCTGAAGGTGATTGTGACATCCAGATTCTTTATGTCATCAGGGACTTCTATCTCCCATGAAGCCGCCTGCTGGCTGCCTGCGGGGATATCCATTTCAATGTCACTGCAGCCCAGGGTGTATTCACGGCCCGACTCCTTGTCTGCAAACTGAATCGATGCAGTTCCTTTTATGGCCTCTGCAGTCATGTTTGAAACCGGGGCCTTGAGCACTATCCTGTCGCCGGCCACTGCAAAGAGCGGGAGGGCGGGCTGCACCATCACAGCCTTCGACACGGTGAACTCGCCGGTGGCGGTGCCGCTGCGCAGGTCTTTGGTATGTGCAAGCACAAGCACCTTGAATGTAGACAGGCCGTCACGCGTGGTGAATTTCACCTCCGCGGGCTTACCATCCTCTATTTCAAGCTTCGGGATGAAGGCAAGTGTCTGTGTGAAATCGCTGCGGGTATCAACCTCCCCTTCCGGTTCCGGAGCAGGCATCTCAAGCCCGGCTGACTCCTCAGCAGTAGCCACCATGTCCATAGCCATCTCTTTGTTCGCCGACCTGGCCGACATCAACATCCGTTTAGGTGCTCCATATCCAATCACAATATCTTCATCAACCATCGCCCCCTTGGTCATTGCCATGCCATAGTATCTTCCCCTGCGCTCAAGGTTCGACCTTACATCAGGCATATCGGCATAATACTCATCTATCGGGTGGAACCAGAAGCCGTTGGAACCGTAGCGGTCGGTGGTGATGTCATATATCGACACAAGTGCCTCCGACGCGGGAGCCTCGAGAGTGAATGTCTCCTCTGTATTCGGAATTGTGCGGTCGCGCAGTGAATTGATCTTCACGTCGAAGTTGAATGAAGGCACCGTACGTTTGAACTCATGCCTTGTCTCAATCTCCTTCATATCCTTGATGCCGTAGACAGACACAAGCACTTTGTCTTTATACTCTTTCCTGTATGGAAGCTCTATTCGTTCCGCAGAGTTCTTCAAGTTCAGCTGGCGGCTCCAGACTGTCTTGCCATCGTCTGCCACCTCGACAATCAGATAGAGTTCGTCGGTGGTGCCCACCATGAAGTCTATTGCATCGCTGTCGTTTACAGGATAGAAGAACAACCTGCCGCCCACGGGTGCTTTCCTGTCGTTGGGAGAGAAGAACGCCACCTTAGAAGTGTCGCGCAGTTCACCGTTATCTGCGGTTTCCACAATGCACTCCAGCTCGTATGTTCCGGAACGCAGCTTCTTGAGGTTCTCGAACACGGCTTCGCCCGATGTGAAGCAGCCCGACTCCTTAAGATCACCGTCTTTCAGCAGGCGCCATCTTCCTTCCAGGGGAAGCAGCTGACGGTCGGTGTTGTTCACACTTATGGTAAAGGTCTTGGCCTTGTCTTTATTCACCAGGGTGATGTTCTTGTCGGCGTCGTAATAATCCTCATCGTCATCTCCATACTCATCTTCATACTCTTTCACTCCGTCAAACTGAATGCTGAACACCAGCGGCCGGCGTGCCACCGTCACCGTCCTTGACTGGGAGAAGGTCTCGCCTCCCATATCGGTAACCTTGACTTCAATTTGATAATAAACCTCGCTGATGTCAGCAGCTGCCGGTGCCTCAGGGACAAATGATATCTCGAAGTTGCCGCTGCTGTCGGTGGTAAGAGTACCTTCGGCAACTTTCCTGTCCTCATTGGTGTATCCCCTGTACCAGTTTGAATATCTCTCGACTGTGTACTCCACACGTGCATCGCTCACAGGATTGCCGGCATAGCCCTTTGCAACGCCTTTCTGCACCACAGGCCTGCCGAATACTATCATATCCTCCACAGCGGGCAGAGTGACCCTGAATCCGGGATCCCTGTATTCCTCTACACGGACCCACGCCGATGCCGAACCGCCCTCGATGCGGTACTGCCCGTTGCGGTTCCCTGCAGGAATATAGAACGAGCCGGCAGCCGAGCCCATATCGTTGGTTACAACTTCCATTGTTGCCGCCGCCTTGCTCTCGCCGGGGGCATACAGGCTTACACTCACCTTCTTTCCGCCAAGCACCTTGCCCTTCTCCCCGTTTGTAGTAAGGGATATCAGCTTGAACTGTATGGTATCGTCGGGACGGTACATCTTACGGTCGGTGAATATATAGGTCTGGACATAGCTCCTGCGCACTTCGGACCTGCTCCAGCCGCTCTTCCAGATTGAAACCGGCGCACAGAACCTGTCGCCCTTCACTGCTGCGAATATTTCGGAATTCCGCTCGTTCAGCCGGAAAAGAGGCTGTGTGAGATTGGTGAAGCCGTCCATGTCATATTTCTTCTCAGAGATATACTGCGGTTCTGCCAGTGCGCCCTGCTCTTTCTTTCCATCACCACCTTCGGTAAATGCAGTCACAGTCACCTCACGGGCCGGCTTGCCAGACATGGCATCGGCAACATAGACCTGATGCCTGCCGCCCTGCTCGCGCACCGCCAGAGCCACGCTGCTTACATAAAGCGTCTCTAAGCACATCTGGTCTTTCGAGCGGAGCATCACCATATAGATGCCAGGCTTGTCGAACTTGTAGCTGAAAGATGTCTCCTCAGAGATGTTGTAAAGTCCCGCATAATCACGGATGGTGCGGTCTTCCACCTTACGGCTGACTTCGTCCTTTTTCAACTGCTGCACAGCCTCCTCTGCATCAAGCAGGGTGTATCTTTCGCTCAGGCTGAAGATCATGAGGTCTGAGGCCACCACGTTCCGGCTCTCCACCTTGAACTCCACCTCCTGACCGGGATACACAACGCAGCTGGAAGTATAGAACGAAAGGCTTTTCGAATCCATCATGTCTATCAGCGCCTGGAAATCCTTCAGCCTTGACGACTCGGGGAACTCCTTAAGCGCCAGGGTACACATCTCGCGGATTTTCTGGTACTGCTCTGCAGAACGCCCATCCTTTACATCCTCGGCATCCTTGATCCGCACGATCTTCTCATATATGAGGTTGTCAACCCTTTGATGGAACGGATAAGTCTCTATATAATGATCCAGGTTCCTCATGATCTGACGGTTCAGTTCGTCAAACTTGGGCTGATACTGGTTGGCATCCTTCCAGTTGTATTTGCGGAGCTGGTCCAGGGTGACTCTGCGCACCTCGTACAGCTCGAGCGTGTCCTGCTTTGATTCGACAAGCTTCTCCAGCTCGCCAAGATAGCTGACGGCTGTCTGAGGTTTGTCTTCCTTAATAGCTGTGTTGATCTTGGCCCACAGAGATTTGTAGGCGGCATCAGGGAATGTGACTCCCGCTGCGGTCATTGTTAGTGACAGCAAAAGAAACAGTTCTTTCATCGAAGTGAATGTATGTCTAGTCTTCTACAGTTGTGTATGTGATGTGCATCACGGGGTGACGTGCTGCACCGTTGCCGTTGATCCTGCCACGGCAGTAGTTGATGAAGTCCACGTAATAGACCGTGGCTTCCTCCGAGCTTGAAGATGAAGATGATGCACTGTTATAGTAGTTATAATAGTTCATCATATTGTAGTAGTCGTAATAGTCACTGCCGTAGCCGCCATAGCCGTAACCGCCGTAGCCATAACCATAGCCGCCGTAGCCATATCCGCCATAACCGCCGTAGCCGCCATAAAGCATGCTGTTATACAGATAGTTCATGTACATGCTGTTGTAGGCGCTGTTGCTGGTGTCTTCCTCCTCTTCCTCCACATCGTCTGTGCCGTCGTAGTAGTCGAACAGCCAGAGGTCCCAGCTTGAATTGAGAGGCTCGCCCTCCTTTTTGCTGGCGATCTGCCCCAGGATGTCCTGGATGTAGAGAGTGACGTCGGGCTTGTAGTACTGCAGAGAACGGTTGATGTCGCCTCTGTCGAGCGAAGTGTCGTAGATGGCACTGAGAGGATAGTACTGATCGGCGTTGTAAGCAAATTTGTAGCGTGTGCAGGGATAGAGGCTGGCGGGATAGCCGTTCAGCTCTTCATAGTCGGCGGGAGCCTCGTAGGGCAGCTCCAGCGACGCCCTTGCAATAAGTATCTTGCTGATATCGATATCTTCTTTCTTAATCCACACCATCATGCTGTCTTTCAAGGCATTGGCATCGATGTGAGGCTTGATGCCGGCAAGTCCTTCGTAGTAGATGGTCTCGAGATTGTTGTTGCCGTCTACCTCCATGCCGCGTGAACTGTGTGTGTAGATGTCTGTGCCGTATGAGGTGCCCACAGGGAAAGAGACCGTTGTGTCGCGTTTTACACCTGCATCGTTGGTTGAGTTGTAGGTGAAGAGGATGTGTGCGCTCTTGAATTTGTTCAGACGGCCGCCTGCCACACCGTTCTGGATCTTGAGGTCGGACTTCAGGTAAATACCGTAGAAGTGCTGGATGAAGAGTGCCGCGCTGTCAAGCTCCTCCTTTGTGGCATCCATGAACTTGGAGGCATATTCGTCTTTCAATGGAATCGTGAGTGTGTCTCCTGCAGTGTAGATGACGGCACCTTTGCCTATCTCGTATGTCGAATAGTCGGTGCGCCCTATCGAGTTGCAGTAGATTTTGGTGGTGTCCATCGGAACCAGCAGCTCGTAGGCGTGGAAGTTCTGCGGAATGGCTTCCTGGCCGTCGGCGAAAGTCTGGATCGAAGAGAGCACGAACTGCATCCTTGCAGATACGAACTTCGGATCCTTTCCCCAGGGAATGGTGTCGGGCGGGGTCACCGTACCGGCGAACTCGGCATTGGTAAGACCGTAGAAATCATCATATATGTTACCTATCAGGGGGAATGATGTGGTGGTCTGGAGTGTGTCGGCCATCTTCATGCCCACAGGCACGGCGAAAGAGACCGTCCTGACCTTGAGGTCGCGGTCTTTCGGCACGTACACCGATCCGAGTGACTGGTTGGCGGTGATGCATGATGCACAGAGCATCACCAGGAGTGTGAAAATTATTGATATGGAAAGAACCCTGCTCTTATTCCGTGACATTCTCTTCTAAAATTTTGTCGTAAAACTTGTCGTATTCGGCAATGTATCCGTTCTCCTCCATTCCGATTGCGGGGCTTGTGATGCAGGGAACCCCCTTGGCTTTGACATAAGCCTCGAGGTCTGCATTGATGCCGCCGGGAGCAAGGATTACACCGTCAGAATAACGGACGGCCAGTTTCGCAAGATTTATGCCATCGGCAACCTCCAGCTCGTTCATATCAGAGAGCTCTATGTCGCCCATCACGGCCTTTGAAGCCATGTCTGCGTTGAACTTGAGATTGTCAAGATTGTCATACAGCGAGAGCACCACCTTGCTGTCGGCAAAGATGGGGTCCTGATTATATTCTTTTTTGAGATACAGGGGAACCAGGTGTGATATCCAGCCCTGGCAATGGACGATATCGGGTTTCCATCTCAGTTTCTTCACTGTCTCCAGCACACCTCTTGCAAAGAACATTGCCCTTTCATCGTTATCTGCAAAGAAATTGCCCTCTGCATCGCAGTCAACAGCCTTGCGATGGAAAAAGTCCTCGTTGTCAATGAAATACACCTGCATTCTGGCAGATGAGATGGAGGCCACCTTTATGATGAGCGGATGGTCTACCGAATTGATGATGATGTTCATGCCGGAGAGGCGGATGACCTCATGCAGCTGGTTGCGGCGCTCGTTGACGCAGCCGTAACGGGGCATGAATGAGCGGATCTCACGGCCTCTCTCCTGTATCCCCTGGGGGAGGAAACGGCCGGTGACGGCAATGTCAGATTCGGGGAGATACGGGTAGATCTCCGAGCTGACTATAAGGACTCTTTTGGGTTCGTTCATTATTGGTTCGTATAAAAAGGGCAAATTTCATACAAAGGTAATAATTTTTTTTAACTTTGAGCCGGATTAGAGCTTAAATTGCTATAAATATGGGAAATGACGCGTCCAAATCTGGCAAAACGGTAAGGAAAAGGCTGGCCCGCTCTTATATCACCTCTGTGGTGAGCATAAGCCTGGTGCTCTTTCTGGTGGCAGTGGTGCTTTTCTTCTGGGTCAATATCAAAAGCATCTCCAACTACTTCAAGGAAAACTCTGTGGTTTCGGTGATCCTCACCCCCGAGGCAGACGAGAAGGAGGCGCTGGAACTGCGCAACGACATCCTCCAGTTCCCTTTCGTGCGCGACGCCGTCTATATCTCGAAGGAGCAGGGGCAGAAAGAGATGGAAGAGATGCTTGGCAAGGGCTTTCTGGACGTGTTCGAAAGCAGCCCCATCCCCATCTCGCTCGAGGTGAACCTGGTGGGCGAGTATTTCGCCACCGACTCGCTCAAGATGGTGAAGGAGCAGTTCGCCGCAATGCCCAAGGTGCGCGAGGTGACCTACCAGGAGTCGCTGGTGGAGGCCCTCAACTCGAATCTTGACAAAATCGGCCTCATCGCTGCTGCCGTGATTGCCCTGCTTCTCTTCATCTCTGTGGTGCTGATAGGCAACACAGTGCGCCTGAATGTATATTCGAAGCGCTTCACCATCCACACCATGCGTCTGGTCGGTGCAAGGCGCAGTTTCATACGCAGGCCATTCAGCCGCCAGGCCTTCTGGCAGGGAGCCGTCTCGGCACTGCTGGCGGTGGGCTGCTTCGCCGCGCTGCTCTATTATGCATGGACCCGCACCGGCGACATCTTCGGAGTGTTCTCACTTAAGGTAATTATTCCTATATTTGCCGTGGTGTTTGTGTTCGGCATCCTTATCTGTGTCATCACCTCGATGTTCATGGTAAACAAGCTTGCAGACATCTCAAAAGACGATTTATACTTGTAATATGGCCAACTTTTCTGTTTCAAGGCGTGGAGTCAGAAACATCCTGATCGGTCTGATCATGATGATTGCCGGCTTCATACTGATGATGGGCGGCGGCAGTGCCGACCTCAATGTATTCAACCCCCAGATGTTCAGCTTCGCACGCACAGTGGTGGCTCCGATAGTGATCCTGCTGGGCATCACCGTCATCATCATCGGCATAATGAAGAAACCTAAGGAGGAGTAGCACGGCATGAGTTGGTTTGAAGCTGTGATCCTGGGGCTTGTACAGGGCCTTACAGAGTTCCTGCCCGTGAGCAGCAGCGGGCATCTCACAATCGCCAAGACTCTTTTCGGCATCGAGGCCGGCGACCTCTCTTTCGAGATCGTGGTGCACGCCGCCACCGTCCTGAGCGTGATTGTGGTGTTCTGGAAGGATATTCTGTCGCTTCTCAAGGGGCTTTTCCAGTTCAGGATGAATCCCGAGACAAAATACATCCTGCTTATCTGCATCTCGATGATTCCTGTGTTTGTTGTGGGAATGTTCTTCAAAGACTACGTAGAGGCAATCTTCGGCAACGGGCTTCTGGTGGTTGGCACCTGCCTGCTTGTCACAGCGCTGCTGCTTCTGCTCAGCCAGGTCATCAAGGCTAAGGAGAAAGAGCTCAACTGGTGGCGCGCCCTTGTAGTGGGTGCGGCACAGGCTGTGGCAGTGCTTCCCGGTCTCTCGCGCAGCGGCAGCACCATCGCCACCGGGCTTCTTTGCGGTGTGAAGCGTGAGGAAATCACTAAATTCTCATTCCTGATGGTGCTTGTGCCCATTCTCGGCGAGGCTTTCCTGGAACTTGTCGATGGTGGTTTCTCTGCCTCAGGCATCGGAGCCATGCCTCTCC